>JBDSLH010000009.1:0-23823 GCA_039916485.1 Saccharimonadales bacterium (SeqCode)
GTGTCCAAAATGAACACCAGCTTCGAGCAAAGCTTTAATATCTACAGTAACTGCCATGATATCCTTCTCCCTTCGCTTCTATCTGCCCCAAGTGGGAGGATACGTGATAGAAGTTGTTTCGTTATAATTGTATTACTGATATAAATTACCATATATTGGCATTGGTTTCAAGGAGTGGAACGATAATTTATACGGGCATTGAATTCATATTATCGATAAAAGTAGGCTCTGTGTCAGGTGTAATAAGTTTAAAGAGTTCTGACATGCTATTATCTAGCCCCGTATCAACTACATAGTGTGACCTTGCATAATCCAGATGAGCTTTAGAAAATTGTTGATCTCCATCCATCCCAAAGTAATTTTTCAATTGTGCCATGCGTGCGAGAACTTCATGCCCGCTCTGACGATATTTCGAGGGCATCCTATCCCGATTTCCTTCCTCACCGAACGGTTGAGTGATATCAACCCCTTTATTTACAGCTTCACGAAACCCATACGATGCTAAAACAATACCGTGATGTGCCTCATGCGCGGCAATAATGTCTTTTTGTCTACCGCTGAGGGTTTGCCCATCTTTAACCGCATCAGAAAAGACAACGCCTGTTTGTGCGTAATTAGGCGATGTTCCGAGATCCGTAGGTGCTTTGTGTTGGACGCTGGCTTCTACGTGTTGAACGGATGAATATACCTTTTCGACATTTAAATCATAGTCAGCTATACGACTCTTTATTTCATCGGGCTTTGCATACCTATATACATCTCCGAATGACGGTTGTGCAGTTTGGGCGTCAAGATTCATCCAATGCTCTAGTTTGTGTTTGAAAGCTTCCGATTTCATCCGGTCTTGCTGTAGGTTCATCCAATTGCCCATAAAGTTCGCACTTGCTTCTAGACTTCGTGATTCCATTTCAGCTGCCACCGAGTCCCACACCCCCTTTGTCTCATATGGCTCAGGCTGGACTGGATGGTGCTTTTCAAGTGCCGCGACGATATTCTCGATAGTATCTTCACCTTCAGCAGTTAATATCTCCCTCATTGGTTTTTCTATAACTTCTATAGAAACGGCATTTAGCTCATCGATTGTTTCTATCCCACCCTCGGCAACCTCAAGCAAGCCTACAAGCGCCGTATCTTCTGCATCTTTCTCGGCTACTGACCCTCGTATGAACCCTTCGTTCATATCATGGACCAGCTCAGCAACTACGCCATCTACAGCCAGCAAGCCATTTCTTTCCTTAATACCTTCAAGCGCACGGTGGGCAGTATCGACCGATTGACGCTCAGAACTTCTAGGCTGGACATCACGTTCAAGCCTCAGGGGGCGAGAAAGCGGATCTTGCTCAACGATAGATGAATGCATTGTATTTATTTTTTTTATTACTAATTTTTATTATAGCAGTACCCCTAGACATTACAACTAAAAACAGATATAATCATCCACTGACTATGAAAAAAGATTTACACCCTACTGACTATCGTCCTGTTGTTTTCCAGGATGATGCTGCTGGTTTTGCGTTCTTGACGCAGAGTACCGCGCAAACAAACGACAAAATCAAATGGGAAGACGGCAACGAATACCCATTGATCAAAATGCACATTTCAAGTGCATCTCACCCGTTCTTTACTGGTGAAGAAAAGATCATCGACACCGAAGGTCGTGTTGACCGATTCAAGGCCAAATTTGCTGCAGCCGAAGCTCGTAAAGCTGAGCTCGCTAGCAAAGCTAAGAAATCTGCAGCCCGCAAATCTGCAAAAACAGACAAAGATACTGAAAAGTAGCAGATTGACGACATTTTAAAAGAACCGTATCGCTACGGTTCTTTTGCTATAGGGCTGGCTGCGTTGTACCGCGCTCCTAAACTATCTCTGTTATAATACATCTCTGATATGAGTCTCATTTCCCTCAATATTTCCGAACTAACTAAGGAAAAATCCGATCTAACGGACTTTTTGTCACGACCTGATGCATTTTCTGATCCTGACTATGCAAAAAAGAACGGCCGACTGCTCGAGCTCGATGAGCTCATCACTGCTGGGAAGCGTCAGGCTGCGCTACTTCAGCAGATAAACGAAGCCAAAGAACTTTCTGGAGCTGGAGATGAGCTCGCAGATCTTGCGAAAGAAGAGTTACCAATGCTCGAGAAAGAATTAGCAGAACTCGACGAAAAACTTTTTGTGATGTTAACGCCCAAAGATCCAAACGACGAAAAAAACGTCATCATCGAAATCCGTGCCGGAGCTGGTGGCGATGAGTCGTCACTATTTGCCGCAGAAATGCTCCGCATGTACCTGCGCTGGTGTGAAACGCACAATTACAAAACAGAGATGATGAGTGAATCAGCATCAGACTCTGGTGGATACAAAGAAGTAGTCTTTGAAGTTAGCGGTAATGCACCATATGCCCAACTTAAGTTTGAGTCAGGTGTCCACCGCGTCCAGCGCGTGCCAGTGACCGAGAGCCAAGGTCGCATACATACGAGCACTGTTACGGTGGCCGTTATGCCTGAAGCCGAAGAAACCGATATGGAAATCAACCAAAATGATCTGAAGATCGATGTCTACCGAGCTGGTGGTCATGGTGGTCAATCAGTTAACACCACGGATAGTGCGGTCCGTATCACCCACCTTCCGAGTGGTCTTGTTGTCACCAACCAAGATGAAAAATCTCAGATCAAAAACAAAGTCAAAGCTATGAGCGTCCTCCGCTCTCGCCTGCTTCAGCTAAAGATGGACGAAGAAGCTGCAAAATCTGCTGATCATCGTCGCAGCCTCATCGGCACCGGTGATCGATCAGAAAAGATCCGCACCTACAATTTCCCGCAGGATCGTATCACCGACCATCGTATCAGCTACAGCCGAAGCAACATCCCAAGCGCCCTGAACGGTGATATTGACGACCTTATCGAACGATTGCAATCATATGAGCGTGAGCTCAAAGCTCAAGGCGCTCAGTAAACGAACGCTCAGGCCTACTTCTGCTTTTTGCCAATCTGAGATGTAAGGGCTGCGTCGTATATTTTCTTCGCCTTCTGTTCGGCTTCTGCTTTGCCACGTTCCAAAAACTCTGAAGGGTTTTCATCAACGTATTTTGTTGAATCAAAAAGAGTTTTTGCTACGCGGTAGTCGCGTTTTTGCTCGTATGAACCTACGGGGTGATTTTGCGCCACACGAGCGTATCTATCTCCTGCTGCTTCTACCACCCACACTTGTTTAGTAGAATCTGCTTCGTGATCATCTGGTAAATCTTTATTAACCGAATGTATGTGGGATTCAATCTCCAAAGCTCGGATAGCTAATCCGTGTATCACTTTATCAACTTCATGCGTATGTGCTTCGATTGCTTGTTGGTGATCATGGTCATAAGCTTCTGAATTGATGGCGGTAGGATGTTCTCGTGTCATTGAGTTACTCATGTCGTGGTGTACCTATGTTTATTTTATAATTCTGTACTACCTATCATTATAGCACAACCATAATACTTTGTCAATATTCAAACAGGGCTGGTATAATTTACAGATGACTATTTCAGAGTGGATCAAGCAAAGTTCTGAGCAACTCCGCGGTGCGAGTATCAGTTCGGCACGGCTTGATGCGGAGCTGTTGTTGTCCCATGTACTACATCAGTCCCGCGCATGGTTGATCGCACACCAAAATGACAACATTGATGATGCTAAAATGCTTGAAAACGCTACCAAACTGCTTGCAAAGCGCTTGCAACGGGTCCCTATTGCCTACCTGACTAACCATAAAGAGTTTTATAACCGAAGCTTTTACGTCGACGAAAGCGTTTTGATACCACGACCTGAGTCAGAAATGATAATAGAAGTGCTTAAAACACTGGTCAAACCCACTGTACATAAGCGTTTGCTCGATATAGGCACTGGCTCTGGGGCTCTTGGCATCACAGCCAAGCTCGAAATGCCTGAACTTTCTGTCACTATATCTGATATAAGTGCAGCAGCTTTACAAGTAGCCCGTAAAAACGCCCATGCACTCGGCGCAAAACCAATCAGATACGTGCAGTCCGACCTATTATCCCACTGGCTTTCTCATGATAATCCACAAAAGTTTGACGTAATCATAGCAAATTTACCATACGTGAACCCTGTTTGGGAGCAATCCCCCGAAACTGTCCATGAACCTTCCCTTGCACTGTACGCTGAGGACAACGGGATGAAGTTGATCAAAATATGTGTTCAAAAAGCAAGTAGTATCACCTCTGTTAGCGGATATCTGTTGCTCGAAGCTGACCCTGAGCAGCATAAAGACATCGTTACAACAGCAAGCGCTAGCGGGTTCCAATTATTACGTATTGATGACTATATTGTTACCTTACAAAAGAATAATAATTAAATAAAGACTGTTTGATTTAAATGGTTGATAGCACAAACGGAGCGTGATCTAGTAGGTCACTTTCCTGTTACTTTTGTACCGCAAAAGTAACCAAAACTCTTTGAGCTGTCCTCACTTCTTCGGTCGCAGATGCGATTTGGGTCTGGGCATCTGCAGTGACCCGAGAGGCATGAGCAGTACTTCCCTGGAGAAGCGAGGACTGTTTGAGCGGAGCGAGTTCCGCAGATTCCCAAGGAAGTACTGTGAGTAATTCACGGCGCCATGAAGCCGCCCAAGAGTTTTCGGTTCCTTTGTCGGCACAAAGGAACAAAAGATGGTCTGGAGTCTCCAGAACTGCGTCTTTGTCGGTACAAAGTATCAGGGATAATGAGCCTACGGCTCACATGCCGTTGTGATTATACATACTTCAAGAGTTTTGGTACTTTTCCAGCACAAAATACAGAGATGTGTTCTAAAATCTAGAAGATGTATTAAGACTGGTATTCGCCGAGAACAACCGTCAACACCTGCTCACGTCCATCTCGCACAATAGTGAGCTTGACGGACTCACCAGGCGCAAATGGTGATAACTGACTGACAAGTGTCACGTCTTTACCGAGCTTTGTTCCATTTACTTTCGTGATAATATCACCATCTTTGATGCCGGCCTTTTCAGCAGGACTTCCGCTTGCAATTGCAGCGCCACTTTCACTACCTGTTACATATGCACCGCTTGTTTCCTTGAGCTCATAGTACTTTGCGGCTTCTTCACTGAGCATGACATATCGCACACCCAAATAAGCCCGTTCGATACGTCCATTAGCGAGGATACCCCTGATAAGGCCCTTAGCTTCGTTGATAGGAATAGCGAAGCCAATTCCCTCAGCACCCTGACTGACTGCAGTATTGATCCCGATAACTTCACCTGTCACATTGAGGAGTGGACCACCGGAATTCCCAGGATTGATCGCAGCATCTGTCTGGATGAGATTTGATAATTGTTCGCTAGAGACTTCGTCTCCGGCTACGACTGATCGATTTACACCGGACACGATACCCGATGTAACAGTGGTCTGGAATTCACCGAGTGCGTTGCCAATGGCTACAACTTTACTACCCACTACGAGATTCGATGAGTCTCCTAGCACTGCGGGCGTGAGATTATCGACGTTTTGAATTTTCAGGAATGCGATATCATTGACCGGATCTCGCCCGACAACCCGCACATTGTCATACATCGTACCGTCAGTCGTTACCACTGAAACATTTGAAGCGTTTTCACCGATCACGTGCTTATTCGTGAGAATATACCCGTCTTTACTAATAATAATCCCCGTACCGGCTCCTTGCTGCTCAACAGGACCAAAAAATGACGCTTGCTGCGATTCAACGACGATTGATACGACACTTGGTGATACTTGTTTGGCTATATCAGCGACCACTTCGCCTTCGGCAATAACGCGCGCTCTGTTTTCGGTTGTTGAACCACTACCGAGTGGGTTGTCATCGAGGAATCGATCAAATAACCATGCGCCACCGAGTCCAGATAGCATTGATAGCGCCACAAAGAGAACCGCAATAAGTACCTTGCTAGAAACTCGCGGCATAGTAATGATCTTTTTAATACGTTTCATAGGCCCCCTACATTTTCTTTTCTGTTACGAAGTATAATTAAAAATAACTGAGAGTTCCCTGACAAGCAGAATTGATAGCACGGCTAGGGAAAATATCACCGGAGCACGCAAATGTTTGGCAAGTGATTTTTTATGATATTTTGCATCATAAAATCTGATGGTGACAAAGCCCAAGAGCCCAGCTAATATCGCTACTTGCGGTAACAATAAACTGGTAGTGATGTCGTATGCGACCACCCAGTGATAGCAGAGCCAACCGAGCTCCGCAAGCAAAAATCCCCATATGACACTCAAAAGTGTAATGTCTTCATCATCGTACGATGATAATATATGGCGAGCAGTAGCGAGACCAATCAAGAAACATAACGCCACAATGATGCTGGAATCAAGAAAATGAGCAACACTAAATAACGCAGTCAGTCCTAAGAACTGAGAAATACCTGCTTGAAGTATCATAAATTTGCGGCTACTCCGTGGCTTGATGATGAGCAACCAAGCTGCATAAAGGACTGCGAGTAACAACTGGATAATAAACGTGCCACTTGCCTGCCAAATCAGCGTCACCGCACAGATACCTACGACAAGGTCTACCATGTTGGTTTGAAAGTTTGCCCACCAAAAGCGCGGTCGTACAGCAAACACGCGCCATTTACTCACAACAACTAATAAATACGCAACATATGGTGGTTGAAATGCAACTGTCAATACGAGCACCGCAGCTGCGACTGCTAAGTTTAGCGTTATATAGACGACGTCGCTCAATTTTGAGCGTCTAGCGACTGATTTGATTAGCTCCATTACCTATAATTATAACACCGATATAATCTGTCGTCACTCTGATACAAGTCAGGTATGGACTTTATGGGTTGCCGAGGATGATTACAAAATCAGCGTCTGACTGGACCCCTGGTGGTAAGCTTGAGCCACTACTCGATTTACCTATTGCAGCTTGAATCTTTTTTGCCGTATCTGGTTTGCTACCACCCGAGAGATCATACCACTGGATCGGTGCAAACGAGCGCTGTGTCGATGTGTCGCCAATACTCGTAATGATGATGCCCTTTGACTGGAGCTCGGTTTCTTTCTTGCCTGCCACCCCAGATAGATCGCTACCGTTCAATATTTCTACTGTTGAATCCTCTTCGCTCGCTTGACTTGAACCAACAAATTGCCGCTGGATATATGCTTGGATGTCCGAAAAATCATCAATGCCTGCAACCGGCCGGACGATGCTTTGACCACTTATATTACCTGTGGTTACTAGTGGTTTTGTACCGTCAACCAAGCTAATGCTTCGGATGTTAGTCCTATCAATTCCTCCTGCAACATCCACAAGGGTTTTTATCTCACTCGTCTCAAAATTGGTTTCGACGTTTTTGCCGACACTATCGATGAGTCCCGCAACCGAAACAGGGTTTGTCAGCGTACCAGCGCTGGCTGCTTTTTCTTTGATCGCGACGATAATCTTTTGCTGGTACTGCTCACGATCAAAGTTCCCACCACTGAGGCCATAACCACCAGCTGCGTTCCGTGCCCGAGCGAGAGCTAGAGCGTGTTCTCCGTCAAGATCTGCATCGCCATTCGGCCATTTGACCATGTTACACCGCCGATTACACTGCCAATCAAAGTTCGGATCGTATACGCCACGAGGATCGTCGCTATCAATAGTGACTGTGATACCACCGACGGCATTGACAGCATCTTTTAAGGCACTGTAGTTCACTTTTGCCGTGTACTGGATGTCGATATCAAAGATCTCTCCAACTTTGTCTTTGAGAGCATTTGCTCCTGCCTGATCTGAGGTACCATCTTTTGCACACTCATATAGAGAGTTAATTTTCCCACTGTATCCAGCCATACAGTCTTGACCGAAGTCTACCCATAGGTCGCGGGGTACAGAGAACATAACCGCATTTTTCTTTTCCTGATCAACACTAATGATCATGATCGAGTCAGTGAGACCGCCGGATCCGTTTTCTTGATGCGCAACACTGTCTTCGCTGGTACCAAAAAGGAGGATATTGCTACGGCCAAATTCGTCTTTTTTCAGTGGTTTGCTAGCAAAGACGTCAAACAAATTTCCGTTAAATACACTCGAGCCTGCCAGTAAAGCCTTGATGCCAACATAACCACCGACAAGCGCTAGGATCACGAGTAACACTAGGATCAGTCGTTTAATTACCCGTTTATTTAGCCTGAAACCGCGTTTTTTCTGTGGTTGTTCATTATCAATCTGTCGAAGCGATTCATCCAACTCATCTGTCAGCCTACCGTGTCCAGCTTCAGTACCAGATACACCGATTTGCTGTGATGTCGATCGTTGATCGATACTATTTGCCTGATGTCGACCATTTGCATCTTCAGCTAAAAACTGCTGCGGTACAGGCAATTTATCAACATCAAGTTTTTGCGATGGGGTCCCACCACTCATATTGCGTCTTCGCAATGTAAACCCATCAATGCTGTTTCGGTTCTGATTCATATTCGTTAGATCTAGTATAAACGTTCTCAGCATTTCGGTAAACGCTAGCATATAGCGATATTGCCATGTATCCTAGTAAGTATGTTGTCTATCGAACGACGCCAAGGCATAAAAGACATTCTCGGAATTGTCGGCTTTATCGTGGCTGTTGTTGTCGGTGCGTGGTTGATCAACTCTCTCGTATTTCGTAGTTTTAGCGTCACTGGCCCTAGCATGGAATCAACCATGTACACAGGCGACCGGCTTATCGTCAACCGTTTACCGATGACCATGAGTGCATTTCAGGGCAAATCCTACATGCCAAATCGCGGCCATGTGATTGTCTTTCGCAACCCAATGTTTGATGAAATGCGTAGCGATGAGTACGTTGTCAAGCGTGTGATCGGCTTACCTGGTGATCGAGTTGTGGTCTCTGGTGGACGTGTTACCGTCTATAATGACGAAAAGCCAAATGGCTTCAACCCCTACGACGGAGTCGACGTGTACTCGTCTATCGTTACTGGCCAGCTCGAACAAACCGTCGAGGACGGGATGATATTTGTTATCGGTGACAACCGTGGCGGACAGCAATCATTAGACTCCCGAAATGGCCTTGGGCTGATCCCGCTCGATAACATTGTCGGACCGGTTGCAATTAGGATCTATCCATTTAGTAAAATTTCTACTGAATTCTAAGGTCTTTTTTTGTAAATAAATATAACCCAGAAATAAGTTAATGTTGCCCCGGCAACAACAGGTCCAATTTTCTTAAAAGTATCTGACGACTCGAAAGCAAAACCAAATAAGCTCACACAAAAGATCAGCCCATTCAATATTATTAGTATCACTAGGTAGTCGATTGGTTTTAGTTTACGTAGCTTCATAACTTATGTCAGTAGTTTTTCGAGCTTAGTCAGCTCTTTTTCGTCTTTGTAATTGATAATGATCTGTCCACCATGCGCGGTCGTTTTGTGTGTAACTTTCATACTGAATTTCTTGCTTAAGGATTTGGTGAGGTCTGTCTCTGTCTGTGTATGTCGGACGGCTTCTTTCGTCTTGTCTTCGCCTAGTTTGCCTTTTTTATATCCGACGACGAATTGCTCGGCCTTGCGGACGCTCCAGCCATGCAGCATGATCATCCGAAGCAATTTCGTTTGCACAGCCGGCTCATCAGCAAGTGACAAGATCTGGCGCGCGTGGCCCTCGGAAATGGTACCTTCTACTAGTGCTTCTTTAGCAGGTTCAGGCAATCGTAACAGACGAATAGTGTTAGTAATCGTACTCACTGCTTTGCCGCCAGCGCGTTGTGCTATCTCTTCGTGTGTCAGATTGAATTGTGTATTAAGTTTTAGATACGCTGTAGCTGTCTCGAGCGGATTGAGATCTTCACGCTGGAGGTTTTCTATGAGTGCGATCTCGAGTTTATGTTGGTTGTTTAACGTCCGGACTAGCGTCGGAATTTTTACAAGTCCTGCGAGCTGCGCTGCTCGCCAACGACGCTCTCCGGCGACAATTTGATACTTACTACCTTTTGCTACAACAATGATCGGCTGGAGCATACCATGCTCTGTCAGAGATGTTGCCAGTTCTGTCAGTGAACTCGGATCAAAATCTCGGCGTGGCTGATTTGGGTCAGAAATAATCTGCTCAGTGGGCAAATATCGTAGCTGTGAAATTTTTTCATCACGCTCCGCCGTCGGATCAAACGACTCATCGAGTACGTCGGTTGGTATCAGTGAATCAAATCCTCGTCCTAATCCGCTTTTTTTCATACTGCCCCGCTTTCTTCCACTCGTTTAACGACTTCTTTAGCGAGCGCCTTGTACGACCTGGCACCTTTGCTCCACCCATCATAATCTCCGACAGGCACACCATGGCTCGGAGCTTCGGCAATTCGGACGTTTCGTGGAATGACAGTATCAAATACCTCATTAGGAAAATGCTTTTTAACTTCCTCATACACTTGCTTGCTGAGCGACGTCCGAGTGTCCATCATCGTGACGAGCACGCCGACGGTGCTCAGCGTCGGGTTAAGGCCTTTGCGGATAAGTTTCATCGTCTCAAGTAGTTGACCCAGACCTTCCATAGCATAAAATTCTGCCTGGACCGGTAACAGCACGAATCGAGATGCAATCAGCGCGTTGACTGTCAGCAAGCTCAGGCTTGGCGGACTATCAATGATGATGTAATCATAGCTATCGAGTTTCGCAAGTGCTAGTTTGAGTCTCACAAACCGTCGTTCGGCCTTAGCTAGCTCTACCTCAGCGTTGGCTAACTCTGGGGTTGAGGCGATGAGATCAAGATTTTTGTACTGTGTGTTGAGGACTGCTTGATGGGCTTCGACTTCTTGCTGGATGACATTAAGGATTGTGAGGTCGAGATTGCGCTTATCGATGCCCAGGCCGCTGGTCGCATTACCTTGGGGGTCAAAGTCCACGAGAAGTACTCGTTTACCCATTTTGTTCAGACAGTACGCAAGGTTGATACTCGTGGTTGTTTTGCCCACGCCACCTTTTTGATTGGTAACTGCGATTATTACGCCCACAGTGTGTACGCCTCTCTCATATACACTCTAGTATAGCATGAGCGTGAAACAAAAAACGGCAAAAAAATAGGGGCCGAAGCCCTTATTTTATTTAATACTGCCGATTTCGATGCGGCTATATTTCTGGCGGTGACCAGTAACTTTGTGCACGCGCTTTTTAGATTTGTATCGGATGATCTGGAGCTTTTCGCCCTTTACTTCATCTTCGAGTACTTTAGCTTTGATACTAATGCCACTTACGAGTGGTGTCCCAACTTTGGCATCTTTGCCGTCAAACACCATCAGTGGTTCGAGCGTGAGCTCTTTTGTTCCATCCGGGAGGCGGTCCACCAGGAGGGTCTCTTTTTCGCCGACAATGTATTGTTTGCCGCCGACACGAACAACTGCTTTCATAATGATCCTTTAATATTATTGATTCAGTGACCTATTCTAACAGATGTCAAAGCGATTATCAAGCCCTAGTATGTGGTCAGAGTCGTGGGGATGCCGTACTGCTTTATAAGCGCGCTTGACGGTCTGACTACTCCGCAAAATATTTGC
Source organism: Saccharimonadales bacterium (SeqCode) (assembly GCA_039916485.1). GTDB lineage: Bacteria > Patescibacteriota > Saccharimonadia > Saccharimonadales > Saccharimonadaceae > JAPUDQ01. The sequence continues at coordinate 11,513 of JBDSLH010000009.1, forward strand.
GTCCATGTGCCGTCAACTTTTTTGTAAAAACATTGTTCAACATAAGGGGTCTTGAATGAAACTCTAGCAAATTCAGCCTCTAACTTCTCTACTTTGTAGTCGTAGGTTGTAATGCTTGCTGCCTTTTGGTAACTCTCTGCCAGTGCTACCACCTGGGCGTTTTCATCACCTGTTTTTGATGGCGCATCTTCCTTTTGAACAGCCTTGTTTTCTAGACTTTGTCGCGCTTTTGTTAGTTCTTCATTAAGCTTCTGTGTATTCGTTAATTCATTTGCCACCGATGCTATCTGTTGCTTTTGCTGCCAAATTAGTAGCGCCAGGAGCACAATAGTAATGATCACAACGCCACAAACTATATACAGGATCGGATTTCGACTCGGTTTACTGACTATCTGAGAATGCTGTGGTTGAGATGTGTTGAGTTCCATAATAGATCCAGTGGTCTTATGCGGGCATTTCTTTAGTTAAATCCATGACATCAGAAGGTACACCATATACGTTTTTCAAATCATTCCGATCAGCTTCGAGCACTGGGTTCATTGCTAACATTACCCAATCTTTTTCACCATTCTTTTTTGTAACAGCCTTGAAAATATAGTGGTCAAATTTTCCTGTTAGCGTGTTTTTAGGTAAATTTTGATCAGTGGATACATACTCAATATGCACACGAGCAAAGGTTTCGTCTTTATCTAAGTATTTTATTTTTACCAGATACGGTGTATTTTGATAGCCCTCTGTAACATTGGCTTGATGATATGATTCGGCCATTCCGCCTAGAAGAGTCTGAGTAATAAAATCTTTTCCGCCAGTAGTTTCAGGTGTGCCTTGCTTCTTTAGCAACGCTTGTTCAGATTTGAGTTGAGAAATCTCGTTATTAAGACTTTCAACATCCGCTGATTGGTTATACCAAAGATACGTCATAACACCCGCACCAAGTAGTGTGAGCAAAAATAGCACGCTGACAAACGAAAATGCCTTGCTATGTTTTTCTTTACGGACGACAGGTTGTGTCGATGCTGATGGTAACGTTTCGTGTCCAGGATCGACTGGTGTTGTCTGCTGCTGATTTATTGGTGGTTCTGATGGCTTTTTAGAGAATGGACCCATTACATGCTCCTTAGTTTATAGGCTCAGTATAGTCCAATACTAAAAATTCTACTATCTATTCGCTGTCAAAGGTAAACCAGGTAGGATCTTTTTTGACATCGTCGTCGACTTGACTCCAAAAAGCTTCAAGCTGTACTTCATCGGGTCGCTCATTGAGCTCCCAATTGTTATCATGTTCATCTGGATCAGCAGCAACCGCCCGAGTAAGCTCGTCATTGTCTATTGTCACAGGGCTTAATTGCATTGGATGAGCAACATTTTTAAAATGTGGCAACGAGATAGAAATTGTTTTTGGGATCTTAAGCATCGTGTTTGCCTCCCTGATGAACGGTAAATGTTCGACTAGGCTCGTTAGGATCTGTTACTTTCCTGGCTACGGAGTGAGACATAGTATCTGTGTCACTTATATCCGCGTAGATATCAAACTTACGCACTCGAGTTGAAGCATGTAAATCACTGTATCGACGCATAGGTATCACTCCCCATGCATCACCGTAGGCTTCTCTTAAACCTTTTATTGCTTGATCTAACCCTAGGGGTGGCATTAGTTCATCCTCTGTAACACCGCTGGCAATCCGACCAGGTAACATCCATTCCTGAGGTAAATCAGCTACGTCAGGGTACATAGCGACATGGTATAGAGAGAGTTTTTCGCGAAGGTTTTCTAGATGTGACAATGGTAGGTCTTGGCGTTCTGACATGTTATACCTTTTTTATTTTTGGAGTGCTTATGTATGCATAATAACACAAGCTTTATTAAATGTCAATAATAGGATCTTGACCTACTTAATCGGCGGAAGAAGGGCTAATAATGCACCATCCGATAAATACCGTATGCCCCCCATGGCTGCTGAGCGTGGGAGATTTTGCGGAATGTCCATGAGGATAGGCTCAACCCACAACGATACTAGTCCATGCTTTAAGTTCCCTCCTGTATCCTTTGCGGGAGTTACACACCAGTGCCTGGAAAACTGCTGTAATGAATCTATAGAAACTAATGCCTTTGCGTAGGAAATAGTCCTGTACAGACATTTCCAACCCGGAGGAACATCATCAAATGATCGAGGTATATGACCATTTTCTAAGCTACCAAATTGTTCCCACAGTTCGCCTCCAGCTAACAGATCATAATCAAACTGTGTTTTATCGACCTGTCGAGCACCGACTATCGCATATAACGGCTCAGCAACTACCCTGGTGGCTTCACTATCAGAAGGTAAGACAAATACCCCCTTGTCATATATTTTGGTCAGTTCATCAATCAGCGACTCGCCCAGATCATTAACTGCTAACAAATCTCGTATCGTCATATTATCATCTATTGCTTCCCACACACTTGCAGGCGGTAATTTAGCATGTGAATCAGTATATTTAATTCCATGTTCTAAGAAAAATTGTTTTTCAGGGCTAAAGTGGTGGTCCCGTTCTCGCATTGTTATGCACTATAATATATTTTTTAAATTATCGCCAGTTTCGTTCTATCTCGTGTATCTTGTCGTGATCTAACCCGTAAAAATGCGCAATCTCATGCCAGAGTGTGTGTTTGATCTGTTTATAAAAGCTTTGTTCATCATGAGTCACAGCCATGATTGGATATTTGAAAAGAGTGATCTTGTCGGGAAGCACCAAGTTGTAGCCTGCGCCCCGTTTCGGCAGCGGAATACCTTCATAAAGCCCAAGCAACAGTTGGTCACCGCGCAACCGCAATTTTGTTGCCTGATCTAGCGACGGTTCATCGGCATATGTAATGGCGACGTTGTTAAGATGTTTCATGTAACGCTCTGGCATTTCGTCCATAGCGTGCCCAATAAGAGTAGAAAACTGTTCGTCAGAGATTATATTCACTATACACAGTATAGCAAATTAGATACTGTCTTGGTGATATTATTTGAAGCGAACTTACCAGCCTCCGCCCCCGCCACCGCCTCCACCGCCGCCAGATGATCCACCGCCACCAGATCCGCCAGATGAACTGCTGCTTGGGCTCGCATAGCTTGCGCTTGCGGCAAAACTATTCATCCCTGTACTGAAACTTGCAGCATTGAACGCAGTTGTTCCAGCATACCAATCAGGCTGTGCACCACTAGCTTGATAAAACTTACCGAGCTGTTCATTCCACTGCTTTTCTTGACCAAATAGCACCGCGTACGGCAACACACGCTCATAGAGTTTTATCATTTGAGGTTGGTTTTTGGGGTCTATACTTTCTCCGACTTTTACAGCTGTGTCTGGACCTTGCAGCATCTTGATTCGCTCAGCTTCGGCAACACCGATATACATTTTTAGACCATACAGATACCGCTGGAGATCCAGTCCTTTGTCAGTCAGCGGCCACAATGTTGCGCCAAATATAAAACTCCCGATTGCTGCGATGATTAAAAATGGTGCGAGCAACACGACACCCAGGCCGAGCATCACAAATCCGGCACGCGTAAACCATTTGCTAGCACCACTATTTTTTGCTCTCAGTGCATAGTCATTTCGTACACGCTTGGTCAGCTCTTTGGAGTTGTTCTGTATACGAGTATAGAATGCTGTATCACTTTGCAATGTCTTCATCGACATCTTTGAGCCAACATCAGTTTTGTTCGTGAATAGGTCACGAAGCAACTCTTGCTCTTCCCACTTGAGATCACTGATTGATCGTATGATTTCGAGGTCATATTCGGCTTTCTTGAATGTTGATTTTTCCTTGGTCTGGATAATTTTTATATAATGTCGCACTGCGAGATCAAGTAGTTGTGCCGTCATAACACTACGAGGTGTGTCGATAACTTCTGCAGCAACGGTTACACTAGTATCTTTTGGCGGAATATATTCGGGAATAATTGTTCCTAGCTCTTTTGAACGATTTTTTAGACGAGCCCAGCGCCCCCATAGCCAACCAGTTACACCGATAGCAATACCAGATGTCACAATAGCAATACCAGCCCACACCCCTAGTACTCGATCTATAAATGACGGTTGGTAAGCAGCAAATGTGGCTTTAGTAAATCCGAGTGCAACCGTTACGTTTTGTCCAGCCTCTAGGTTCTCGGTACGAACAATAAAATTGTTCGAATCTCGATCTATAGTGCAGGTATCAGCCGATCCGCTCGCACCCATATAACATCGGGGCTCATCGCCGACCACAAGTTTCTGTGCGATCGCCTGATCGACCTGAAGCCGTACGATTAGTGCTTCTATTGGTACCCGCCAGTCAACACCATTGGTGTCCCAGTAGAACTCATCTCGTGTAGTGTCGGCAAAATATCTCGTCACATCACGCTGTGTATAGGTCAAAATATAGGTCTTGTTCCCATGAACATACGTATCTGCATCACCGATTCTAACTACCTCGTTCTCATTGCTGTCGTAGGTAGAATAGTCGATCTTTTTACCTGATTCATCTGTTACCGACTCAATGCTAAGACTTGTCGGATGGTTATCGTAACTCTTTGGTACTGCTCGTTCTATACCATGGTTTTGATCAATCTTAGGAAACACCGCCGTGATTTTCTCTACAGTCTTTAGTGTTGATCGGCCGTCGCTATCCCGACCCAAATGCATGTCGATCTGATAGTCAGAGATCGTAAAATCATTAACCCCAGCATGTGCAATGCCTCCAAGCCCAAGAAATGTTATAAGCCCAAGGACAACAAAAAGCAGCTTTTTCATACTCCTATCGTAGCATCAAAATCTAGTTGCATAGATACAAGTGTCGTAACACCTATAGGGGCCTACGTTGATAGAGTGTATTCCAGCACACATTTTCATGCAACGTGGGTTTGTTATACTGTCTGACAAAGGAGCTACTATGGCTATATGGAACAAGCTTGGATCTGGTAATGTTGAGGACCGGCGTGGTACTGGTGCTGCTCTGGGTGGCGGCGGATTAATCATTGGAATCATTGCTCTGCTGGCTTCAAGTTATTTCGGTGTAAGTATTGACCCCAGTTTGATTGAACAGTTTGTAGGCACTACTTCATCACAGACCGAACAACCCGCTGAGTTTCAAGGTGCAGACGATTATGAAAAATTTGCTAGTAACGTCCTCGGGTCTACAAACACCTACTGGACAACAGCGCTGAAAGGGTCAGCGACACCTTACACTGAGCCGCGGCTGGTGCTGTTCCGTTCGGGAACCCAATCAGGCTGCGGTATTGCCACCACTCAAGTTGGACCGCATTACTGCCCTACTGATACGACAATCTATCTTGATGAAACATTCTTTGACACCATCAAGCAGCTAGGCGGTAGTAACGGCGATGTATCCCAGGCCTATGTCATTGCTCACGAAGTCGGGCATCATGTACAAAATGTCACCGGAACGATGGATACTGTGACAAATGATCCAAATTATCAGCGAAGTGGCGAAAATAGTCTAAGCGTTAAACTCGAGCTACAGGCCGATTGTTATGCCGGCCTATGGGCACACTCGCTCAAGGGTCAGGGTGTGTTTGATGATGGTGAGATTAATGAGGCAATCGCAACAGCCGAAGCAATCGGTGATGACCGGATACAATCAGAAACCCAAGGTTCCATAAATCCAGAAACATGGACACATGGTAGCTCAGCCGATCGAGTTGCAGCATTCAATAAAGGTTACGGTAATGGAAACCTGGGTGAATGCCGGGCATATATACAGTAAAGTTGCATTTTATTCGTCGCACGGTACTATAACAATATGAATAACCCTTCACTTGCACGGCTGCTCGCGGGCGCCGGCGTTATCGGGATTGGCGTCTTGGCGCTCCTCGATAATGTCAACGTATATAACTTTTCAGCACTTTGGGAGACATGGTGGCCAGTAGTACTCATCAGCGTTGGTATCATCATGTATATTGGCAATCGTAAGGAACTTACCTGGGCCGGGATAGTTACACTGGCAGGTGTCGCGTTTTTACTAAATAACCTGAACATACTAAACTTTAATGTATTCACATTGTTCTGGCCTATCGTTATCATCGTCGTGGGTTGGTCGATCATCCGTCAGGGCTATCGGAAAGAAACAGTTCAAAGTGGCGATGATAACTACTTTGCCATGATGAGCGGCAGCGAGAGTCGCAACACGAGCAAAGACTATAAAGGCGGTAAAGCCACAGCCATAATGGGTGGTGTCGATATTGACCTCCGTGATGCTGTCATCAAAAAATCAGCAACGCTCGAGGTATTTGCGTTGATGGGAGGCATATCAGTCCGTGTGCCACGTGGATGGGTCGTCAAATCACAAACCATGGTATTTCTCGGTGGGACCGAAAACAAAGCCGATAATGAAACGAGTCCTAATTCCCCGACACTAACTATCGTCGGAAATGTTATGCTCGGTGGTGTTGAAATAAAATATTGATCACGGTACCTCTCCCACGCAACCCGCTACCACAGGTGGGTTGTTTTTTGTAGTCAATCGATGGCCTCTCGAGTATACTTATAAGTATCTATGTCAGGTGGGACACGAAAGAAACTTGGAGCACACGTTCACTCTCGTGGCGTGACCTTTCGTGTCTGGGCACCAAATGCATCATCCGTGGAGGTATGCGTGCCGTTTGTCAGCTATGACACTTCAAACCGACAGAAGATGTCCGCGGAAAAAAGCGGCTATTGGTCATTAACTGTCAGTAGTGCGGAACCTGGTCAGACTTATAAATATATTGTGACCTCAAAGGATGGGCAGGAATTACTGCGGAATGACCCTCGTGCTCGTGCGGTGACAGCCTCTGATAATGGGACCTCGATAATCGCCTCTAATGAGTTTGACTGGGGAGATGATTTATACATGCCACTTCCTAAAAACGAGCATGTCATATATGAGCTCCACGTCGGTACATTTCACCGCGCCGACCCTGCTACCCAAGGCACATTCTATGATGCTATCGAAAAACTAGACTACTTAGCCTCTCTCGGCATCACGATGATAGAGCTCATGCCTGTCACTAGCATGGCTGAGAGTCACGGCTGGGGATATAACACTAATAGTATGTTTGCCATCGAGAATAGTTACGGTGGTCGCCTAGGCCTCATGACGTTTGTAAAAGCGTGCCACGAGCGTGGTATCGGTGTAACGGCCGATGTCGTCTATAACCATTTTTGCGACCCTGACACCTGGCGTTTTGATGGCTGGTACGAGCATGATCGTGGTGGTATATATTTTTATAATGACGAACGTGGTGATACGCCTTGGGGCGCGCGTCCTGATTATGGGCGGCGTGAGGTTCGTCAGTGCATACTCGACAGCGTCAAGATGTGGTTTGAAGAGTATCGACTCGACGGCTTACGGCTTGATTCGACGTCATATATGAGAAATCTCGACGGTAGCGACGACGAAGCACGGTCGATTCCTGATGCATGGTCACTGATTCAAGCAATCACTGAGACCGCCCACCGAGTACGTCCGGGCTCACTTATCATCGCGGAAGATACAGGCTCTAACAAGCATGTAGTCAAACCAAAATCCGAAGGTGGTGCTGATTGTGATGCACAGTGGCGATTGCAATTCCCAGAGTCAATCTACCAAGCAATCGGGTTACAGCCCCGATATAATGCTGACATCAAACAAGAACTCATGCAGTCGTTTACTAGTGATCCATATACACGGGTGGTATTTAGTGATTCACATGACACCGCGGCAAACGGACGTGCTCGGCTCAACGAAGAGGTTTCACCGCGTCATGGCGAGAACCCGAGAGCGCAGCGTGATCAGCTGATTGCCAGTACGGTCGTTTGCACGACGGCTGGTATACCGATGCTCCTCCAGGGTCAGGAATTTATGCAAGACGGCGCATTCAACGAATGGAAGGAGCTTGATTGGGAGAATGTGACGACGCATCAAGGAGTCGTCGATGCACATCAAGAGCTTTTAGCACTGCGGCGAAATACCTATCAGACCTCGCGTGGCCTGACTGGCAACCACACATCGTTATTCCACATCAATGACACCAACAGAGTCCTAGCCTATCACCGCTGGCACACTGGCGGAGTCAACGATGATGTTGTTGTGATCATTAATTTTGGAAATGATTCATTTCCCGTCTACGACCTAGTAGTCCCTGTGGCAGGAGAATGGCAACCGTCATTTTATTCGACAGATAAACGCTACGGGCTATCGCAAGACTATAGTCTTGCGTCGACAATCATTACTGATCAAAATGGAGCATGCTCACTTGCTCTCGAAAAACAGTCATCAATTATCCTGACACGGACGGCCTAGTTACGCTTTTGATACATAGGGATTATCTTTGATATACCATCGTTTTAACTCATCTTGTGCTCGTGAAATACCGATGCGAGTTGTGTTAACTACGTCTGTATCATGAACAGGTGTAGCTTGTATGAGCGTGAGTGGTACCTGTCGAAGATCGTGTCCATTGAATGACTTTCCGATCATCAGAGACTGACACAATTTCGCGGGTCCATTGGACACCGATACGCCAGTCTTATTACGAAATCGCTCCATCAGCTGTCCGCCTTCGAGTGGTTCAACAGCTCGAATGAGCGCTGCAGCGCCATACCCTGCTTCACCTGCAACGACGTTACAACAGTAATGCATCCCGTATGTGAAATAGACATACAAAAACCCTGCTTCACCAAACATCACACTGTTACGAGCTGTCTGCCCGTTATAGGTATGGCTTGCTTGATCAGTCTGATCGTAACTTTCAGTCTCAACGATTTTAACTCGTATTAGCTCATTATCGATATACCGATGCAGCTCACATCCGAGCAATTGTCTCGCTACTTCGTCTGCCGCACGATTAACAAACCCAGGAAACATTATGAAGTTCTGATTGCACGCTGTTCAAGTCGGTGGTTGATCTCAGCGCCGAGTAGGACAATAAAGCTCGATAGATTCAGCCAAACCATCAGCGCGATCAAGCCTGCAAACAAGCTATAAGAGTCACTAAAGTTCGCGAAATACTGGAGATATATAAAGAATATCGCACTACCGATTACCCATAATATCGTGGCCATAATTGCGCCCCAACTCACCCACTGCCATGCAGTACGCGGTTGTCGACTCGGCCCAAAATGATATAACACCGCGAGTGAGGTCATCATGATACCTGCAAGCAGCACCCAGCGAACGACAGAAAAAATATCGATAAATGTTGAGGGAACACCAAGCCATTTCAGCACATCACTTCCTGCAAATAATAATGGGACAATGGCGATCATCACCATGATGAGGCCAAGTGTCAGCACCAGGCTCGTTACTCGTTGTTGGATAAACGACCGTTTTTCTTTGATCTCATACATAATGTTGAGTGCATTCATCGTGTTACCGATGGCGCCGGCTACACCAATAATAGAGAGCGTGATACCGACTGCTACGACTAACTTGTTGCTAGCAACATTACCCGTTGCATTCTCAAGTTGTGTGACTAGAAGTTTGTGAATATCTGCTGGCACAAACTGACTAATCTCTAGGGCTGTTTTTTGTACTTCCTCAGGCTGTACCGCGATACCCGCGAGAGCGACTATTGCCGCCATCAGTGGGAAAAATGCAAGTACTCCGAAATAAGCAATACCTGCAGACAGCATACCTATATTTTTGTCCCCAATTGCTCGCCATGTTTCTACGAGTGATCGTTTCCAGCTCTTCCACGATAAGTCACTTGGGCTGCTCGCTAGCTCTTTATGTTTTGTATAACGCACAAGTCCAAACACACCGAGTGCTGCAGTCGTTGCAAGTGTTATTCGTTTCCAGTAATTTTTAAGAAATTGCATATAGGTATGATATCACGCTTCAGTTTCAGGCGACTCAGGGGTAAACTCTAGGCTCAACGAGTTTATACAGTAACGCATACCACCTTTGTCTTCGGGACCATCATCAAACACGTGGCCAAGATGTGCATTACAAGTGTTGCATCTGACTTCTGTGCGAGTCATACCGTGCGAGACATCACTGATCAGCGTTACATGCTCTCGATCAGCCGGTTCAGTAAAACTAGGCCAGCCGCTTCCACTCTCAAACTTTGTATCGCTCGCAAACAACATTGTTCCACAATTTTTACAGACAAACGATCCAGTCCGATGCTCCTGCAGTAATGCCCCACTAAACGGAGCTTCAGTGCCTCCTTCAAATAGTATCTTCTTTTCTTCAGGTGTTAGTTTTTCGTTCATGCTTCGTCTCCTTTTGCTTTATATGGTACATAATCCGCTCAACAACAGTCGGCACAAATCTGCCTATGATCTCATGCCCGACTATTATTCTCGCTAATGTTACATGTGGATTGGCTTTTGCAACTGCTTTGACATTTTTGTCGATTACCAGCGGGTCGAGCGCTCCATAGATAATAGTAATAGGGCATTTTAGCGTCATAACATCGTCGTATGCACTCTGGCTTATGATCGAAGCCTTCAGCGTCTGTACGTATGTCGGTAATGTCTCCTCGGTCACAGAAAAAGCAGGATTAACCAGCTTGTATTTGATCGCTAGGGTCGCAAGTTTTAGAAAGTATGTTTGATTACGTTCCACTTGGCCAAACAATGTCTGCAGGATCCGATCAGAATTTGGTAATCGCCCGTCTCGATCGGGATTATAAAATGGCGGACTACAGAGCACGAGCGAGGATACTAGTACCGGATATCGTTTTGCTACTTCGACAGCAACCAGCGCTCCGAGAGAATGACCAACAACCATAACTTTTCCTCTCACACCATATCGCAGTAACGTCGCAATCACAGAACGAGCTTGTTCGCGAGCATCATATCGTGCCCAGTCTGGACGAGGTGACGTTCCAAACCCGAGCAGATCAATCGTTATGATCGACAAGTCCTTCGGCAATGCATCTACGACCGCTTGCCATTCGGCGCCGCTACTACCGATTCCGTGTAGAAACACGATCGTCGCCCGTGGTTTGCTAGATTTTCGGGTGTACTGAATATGTAATTTATACGGAATATTTAGTTGTTTGTGTAGAAATTTGTCGATAACCATGATTAGCCTAACTAATAACCGGGGCTTCTTTGTAGTGAGTCTTCTGGGTCAGTACTTCGATAATAGCTTCAGAAACAGCAGCGCGTGATACAAGTGTTCGTGCTGGTCCACCAGACGTTAAAGTATACGAATGCATAGGTAGATCGGTAAGTTTTAATACACGGATAATTGTCCAGTCAGCATCACTCTCGCGTAGCACATCAGCATGTGCAATGCCGTCGCGGATACGATCACCATCGATAATTTTTATACCAACATTAAGCACGTGGTCGATGAGCGACGGTTTGTCACCTGGCATCCGAACGCCTGTCCCGGTTAGACTCACGATCCGTGTAATCCTCTGTGCTTTCATTGCACTCAAAACGTTACTTATTGCTGTTGTTTGGACAAAGGCAGGACTATTTGGGATATGCCCAATCAAGGACACTACGGCGTCACATCCCTTTATAAGTTTTGTGACATCTTCAAGCTTCATAGCATCACAGTGGACGGATTCTATATAGTCGCTAGTCTTAAACGTATTAGTGCGAAATACACCTGCACGAACGCTATGACCACGTTGTACTGCTTCATTAACAAGTATTTGACCTGTTTTGCCGTTGGCTCCGATAACTGCAATCTTCATACCTCTAGTGTAACGTGATTACGCTACTGTGACAAAACTATTACAAGTACGTATCAATAACGCGAGCTTCCTCGGGAACACCAAGGCATTCCTCTACAAACGATCGATACATATGGATCCCTGTCTCATCTGATTCAGGATGCCACTGGATACCATAATGGCCATGTCCTTCGATAGCCTCTACAATACCGTCGGGTGCATTGGCAGTAACCATGAATCCGTCTGCCAGTTTATCAACTGCTTGGTGGTGACGTGAGCTGATTTGGTGTACAGCTGCAGATTTCATACCCAAAAAATCTGTATGAAATGTAATATCGTGTGTCACGCGGAGATGGCCAACAGAGTCTGGTACACATGACGGAATGTCTTGATACAGCGTGCCACCGTAATATATGTTTAGAGCTTGCATACCGTAACAAATACCGAGTATCGGGATTGACTGTTCATCACAGGCACTTATAAGTCGTTGCTCCCATTCGAAGCGTGCAATTGGTTCTTGAAAACCAAGATTAGGATGAGCGATTTGACCATATAAAGACGGGTTTAGATCTTGTCCACCAGTGATGATGATCCCATCACAGTGCTCTTTTATATATTCCATTTGAGTGTCGGGTGTCAGTATAATTGGGACAGCACCAACAGCTGCAATTGTTTTAGAATATT
>JBDSLH010000010.1:0-6805 GCA_039916485.1 Saccharimonadales bacterium (SeqCode)
AAGTTAATCAAGATACTGATCAGTGGAGTGTGGCTGGTACGATTGGTGGTGTGAGAATCAGTGGATTAAGTGACACACCAGATAGTATTGTAGCTGAACTATATCCGACAGGAGACAAACTACATAGACCGATTGGATCAGTATCACTTAGATACAGTGATGGACCCGGCGGTGGTTGGCATGGTCTTGAAGATCTTTTGTTGTTGATAACCAGTCATAATAAAGCCCAAGAGGTCATTGACAATAGTTGACCAGCATTCTATCGTATAAAGATACTCCTAAAACAGCCTAGGCGCCACAGAGGCGTCTTCTTTTATTGTTGACTGTTTAGTTTATTACGATACAATAAAGCATATACATCGCGCTGCGAGATCTTATTTACAGTTTAGTCTTTACTCACACATCTGTTTCATGTATAATTTATCTCTGTAGCTTATGACCGCGAATAAAGAAGTAATCAAATTGGTTGGAAAGGTAGTGGAAGCACTACCTAATACCCAGTTTCGAGTCGAACTTGAAAACGGTCATACCATTATCGCTCACGTGTCAGGGAAGATGCGCAAGCACTACATTCGTTTAGTGCCGGGTGATAAAGTCGAGGTTGAGTTGACCCCTTACGATCTTACAAAGGGCAGAATCAGCTTCCGGCTGCGAGATTAAATTTAACCGATTGGGAGACAAACTAGTGAAGGTACGTGCTAGTGTAAAAAAGATCAGCCCCGACGACCAACTGGTTCGTCGTAAAGGCCGTCTTTACGTCATAAACAAAAAGAAACCCAAGAATAAGCAAAGGCAGGGTTAACATATGGCACGAATTGCAAACGTGGTCATTCCTGACCAGAAACAAGTACAGATCAGCCTTACCTATATATATGGTATCGGTCCTGTGCATGCTGCGAGGATTCTTGAGTCGACAAATATTGATCCAACAACACGCGTTAAGGATCTTTCTGAAACAGAGCTTAAAAAACTCCGTGATGAGATCGATAGCAATTTCACTGTAGAAGGTGATTTGCAACGAGTCGTTGCTGGAAATATCAAACGGTTAAAAGATATTCAAGCATATCGTGGCGAACGTCACAAAAAAGGCCTGCCAAGTCGAGGGCAGCGCACACGTACGAACAGCCGAACGCGCCGTGGTAAACGAGTCGCAGTTGGTGGTTCACAACCTAAGGCAGCAACTAAGACCTAGAAAGGAACAATGATGGCAGAAGCAACAACAACGACAAAAGCACCAAGTCGTAAGAAACAACGTCGATCAGTTCCAGCTGGTCAGGTTCATGTACAAGCAACATTTAACAACACGATTATTACGTTTTCTGACAAAAAGGGTAACGTGCTGAGCGCAAGTTCAGCTGGTGCCTGTGGATTCCGTGGTAGCAAAAAAGGTACCGCCTACGCAGCACAGATCGCAGCCGAAAAAGCTGCAGAAGCTGCAAAAAGCCTCCATGGCCTTACATCGGTTGACGTCTTTATAAAAGGCGTTGGTCTTGGCCGTGACGCTGCTATCCGTAGTATGCAGAATTTCGACATTCGTGTTGATAGCATCAAAGACGTGACAGGTGTCCCACATGGTGGTGTACGCCCACGTAAGGCAAGGAGAGCATAGTATGGCACGAGATAGAAGCCCTATTGTCAAACAAAGTCGCCGTGAAGGCTATGCGCTGCATGTAAAAGCACATAAAGTCATGGCGAAAAAGTCTGGTATCCCAGGTGTTCACGCACATGGTCGCCAGAACAAACCAAGTCTGTACGCAACACAGCTTCGTGAAAAACAGAAAGTCCGTCGTATTTATGGTCTTCTTGAAAAGCAGTTTTCACGACTCATGAAAGACGCAGACCGAGCGAGCGGCAAATCAGGTGAAGTACTGTTGCAACTTCTTGAACAGCGCCTCGACAATGTTATTTACCGAGCAGGACTTTCAGTTAGTCGTCGTGGTGCACGACAACTCGTTACCCACGGACACTTTATGCTCAACGGTCGTCGTGTCGATATTCCATCAATCCGTGTCAAAGCCGGAGATGAGATCGTAGTACGTCCAAAGAGTATCAAATCTGAATATTTCACCCATATCGACGATGTAGTTAAGAACACCTCTCAAGCACCCCTCAGCTGGATGAAGAGTGATGTTAAGAACCTCAAAGTCACGGTTACTGGCATTCCAACTCGTGAAGAGGCCGAGCCAGAAATCAATGAACAACTAATTGTTGAGTACTACTCACGCTAAATAGGAGCAAGACATACTGTCACAAGCAATTCACAACCCTACGCTCGCACAGGTCGATGACCACAGCAGCACCAGCGCTACCTTTGTCGTTGAGCCACTTCACACCGGTTACGGTATGACACTTGGTAATAGCCTTCGAAGAGTGCTCCTCAGCAGCATTGAGGGTGCAGCAATCGTTGCATTCCGAGTTGAGGGTGCGACACACGAATTCACAACACTTAAAGGTGTTAAAGAAGACGTCGTCGACATCATGCTAAACCTCAAAAACGTTCGCGTTAGCGCACACGGGGACCGCCCTGTAGAGCTACGAATTGAGAAAAAAGGTGCTGGTGTTGTTACCGCTGGCGATATCAAAGTTTCTGATGATATCGAAGTTATTAACAAAGATGCAGTTATCTGTACTATCGATGATCCGAAAGCATCAGTTGTCATGGATATCGTCGTAGAGACTGGCCGGGGTTACCGCACTATTGAAGAATCAAGCAAATCACGTATCCACAGTGATATGATTGCACTTGATGCAATCTTTAGTCCTGTACTCCGAGTACGTTACAAAGTTGAAAATACCCGTGTTGGTCAATCAACAGACCTCGATAAACTTCTTTTGACAATTGTTACTGATGGATCTATGACCCCAAGTGACGCATTCGAAGAAGCAGCAGCAATCTTGATCAACCAGTACACCGCACTTGCAGGCTCAACTCGTGTTGAAGCAGCTCCGACACCTGGTGCACGAGACGAAGCAAACGATGCTGAGCTCATGACTCCTATCGAAGATCTCAACCTAACTGCACGTACAACAAATGCACTTATCAATAACGATATTCGTACAATTAACGACCTCGTTACATTAAGTGAAACTGATCTCCGTGAACTCAAAGGTTTTGGAAGCAAAGCACTTGATGAAGTGAAAGAAAAACTAGCGGAGATGGAGTTTTAGTATATGCACCGACACGGATACCAAGGCCGCAAGCTTCATCGCAACACCGCACAACGCCTGGCGTTGCTGCGTGGTCTTTCGATAAGCTTGATAGAGCACGGTACGATCGAGA
Source organism: Saccharimonadales bacterium (SeqCode) (assembly GCA_039916485.1). Taxonomy (GTDB): domain Bacteria; phylum Patescibacteriota; class Saccharimonadia; order Saccharimonadales; family Saccharimonadaceae; genus JAPUDQ01. The sequence continues at coordinate 3,281 of JBDSLH010000010.1, forward strand.
CGACATTGCCACGTGCAAAGGAACTCGTACCGTTCATCGAGCCGATTATTACCAAATCAAAGAGAGGTGATCTTGCATCTCGACGCGCAGTCATCTCTGCGCTTAATAACATCAGCGCTGCTAATACACTTGTTGATCAGCTCGCAAGTCAAATGAGTGGTCGCGTTAGTGGACATGTCCGCATCAAACGCACACGCATGCGACTTGGAGACAATGCCCAGCTTGCAACGGTTAGTTTCGTTGATACATTGACGCGCACTGAATCATCACCTGCTGTTGCTATTAAACCGGCGAAAGCAGTTTCTGTCGCAGCCACTGCCGTGAAACCTGCAGCAGTTAAAAAACCAGCAACCAAGAAGGCGCCTACAAAGAAGCCAGCTGTTAAGAAAGAGGCAAAATAATGAAGACATATTCACAAAAAGCTTCCGAAGTGAACCACAAATGGATCATTATTGACGCTGCATCAGCACCACTTGGTAGAGTTGCGACACTCATCGCAACTCGTCTTACTGGTAAATACAAGCCTACATACACGCCAAGCATGGATGATGGTGACTATGTCGTCGTAATCAATGCTGAAAAAGCGGTATTTACAGGTGACAAAGAGACCAACAAGATCTACTACTCGTATTCTGGATTCCCAAGTGGGCTAAAAGAACGTACAGTAGCAGAAGCTCGTGCAAAAGACCCACGAAAGATCGTAGAAAGTGCTGTTAAAGGGATGCTTCCGCGCAACAAACTGCATGCAGAACGATTGAAGCGTCTCCGAATCTTCCCTGGTGAAGAGCACACACATGCACCACAAAAACCATTGAAAGTTGAGGTGAAATAACATGGCTAAATCTGATACATATTTCTACGGTTTAGGCCGACGCAAAGCCGCTACGGCACGCGCACGGTTGTTTGGCGGCAAAGGTAACATTACTATCAACGGCCAACCAGCAGATGAGTATTTCGACGGTAACAAGACACTTGTTGCTGAACTTACTGATCCACTCGCTGTCATCGGCAAACAAGATGCCTTCGATGTGACTATCGTTGTGCGCGGTGGTGGAATGAGTGGTCAGGTTGACGCCTGTAAGCTCGCTCTTGCAAAAAGTATTAGTGAAATGGACGAAACACTTCGCGGTACATTGAAAAAGGCAAGCTTGCTCAAGCGCGACCCACGAGAGAAAGAACGTAAGAAATACGGTCTTCGCTCTGCTCGTAAACGAGAACAGTTCTCAAAGCGTTAATCTTGCAACGCAGAAAAATAGCCCTCTGTGGAGGGCTATTTTTTATAGATATACGTTATCTATTCAATAATTCCATCAGACCGTAGTTTAGCGTAAGCCATGACCCCAAGGATGCCACCAAGTACTGTGCCTAAAATACTCCATCCCCCATGTGCAGATTGGCCGAACAGTACGGGTACATAACCGCCGATACCCATTGCTACTGTCATTATCATATACATTGGCAATTTAGACATTACGATAGTCCATAAGTACATTTCTCCTTTATTGTTGATGCTATATAGCTAAAATAGTGAGTGTATTGCTTCATGGTGACTTTTTATGACAACTACTGATTCTTGGGGCAGCTCAACAATTTCACCGTCTAATTGTACAAGCTGTTTTGAAGGCAGTTTAAAGGTATATGTTTTATGGCTGGGTGCGTTTTTAAACCCATGGATTACAGCTGCAGCCAACGAAATTATGGTATGAAGTTTTCCTCGGTGTCTGACTGCAACGACTTCGAACTTTCCATCACGTACAGTATTTTTAGAATCAAGTTTTACGAACTTTGCCATTTCGTTGATGTTTGCAAATACTAAACTATCATACTGGCGGGTGATCCCATCCCTAAGGACTGTGAATGGTGTGAAGTTTTTCAGAGTTTTAAAAGTTAGCCACACTTCGTTCCACCGACTTTTACCATTATTATTGAGAGCGTGACCAACCTCTGGGGTGATGCCTAAACCTATATAGGAATGAGCATAGCGCGTGAGCTCAAAGTCTTTTGACTTTGCATCTAAGCTGATCAGGTCGAATATCTTTATATCAGCCTCTTTAATCAGTCGAATGAGCGGTGTATCTGCGCGCATCACTCGCTTATGGTCGTTGGCATTACCTGCCGCCATAATTGCGACAGTAGGCTGCTGAGCGGGAAAAAGCTTTTTTGCTGCCATGACACCGTTGATGATCTCATTATAGCCCCCATCTCCACTGACGGAGACTATCAGCGGTCTGGCGTATTTTTGAGCTATGTCATTTGCAATCTCGATCGCATGTTCGGCTCGCTTAGTAGGATAGAGTACAGCCTTTTTCTGAATGATCTCGAAGTGCCCATTTATACTGTCTCGTAGGTCTTTAGCCATTTTAGGAGCATCACCGGTGCTTTTCGGATTATAGACGATCGCAATATGATCAAAGACTTTCATCTCTGTAGTATATAATAGAGGTAATGAAAGAGACAATCTTAACGGGTATTCGTAGCAATGAAGAACCGACACTTGCAAACTACTTAGGTGCGTTTGTGCCTATGGTCTCTATGCAACGACAATTTGCTGGAAAATATCAGATCAACATGTTTGTCCCTGACCTGCATAGCTTTACGACACCTATTGATCATGAGAGCTTGTATAAAAACACATTACAGAATATCAAATATTTCATTGCGGCAGGACTCGATCTTGCTGACGAAGACACCTATATATATCGCCAGAGCTGTATCCCCGCTCATAGCGAGCTTACATGGATTTTAGATTGTTTTACCTATATGGGAGAAATGAGTCGCATGACTCAGTTCAAAGATAAATCCGAAGGTAATGACACGGTGAGTGTTGGTCTTTTTAATTACCCAGTGCTTATGGCTGCAGATATCTTACTCTATGGTGCTCGATGGGTACCAGTTGGAGAGGATCAGTTCCAGCACCTGGAGATCACTCGCGATATTGCGACTCGGATGAACAACAAATTCGGTGAACTATTTGTAATACCAGAAAGCACAGCAAAGCAAACAGAATTTATGGATAGAGATAAAGGCTTGCGTATAAGAAGCCTGACTGATCCGACAAAGAAAATGAGTAAAAGTTCAGAGGATCCTAAGTCAAAAATTTTACTCCTGGATGAGCCTTCGGCAGCTACTAAAAAAATTATGTCCGCAACAACTGACACAGTCGGAGAAATAAACTTTGACTGGGATAAGCAACCCGGTGTAACAAATCTCCTGCAACTACTTAGCTTGTTGTCTGCGCGAGATCAAGCCCATGTCAACGCCGAATGGGAAGGTAAGACACAGTATGGAGAGCTCAAAAAAGCAGTAGCCGACCAAGTAGAAGGCTTTTTGACTAACTTTCAAAAGCTTTACAATTTGATTGATGATGACGTCTTGCTCGCCAAACTAGAAAAAGATGAAGCGGCTATGCGCATCGTGGCCGATAAGCGACTTCACATAGTTCAACAAGCTGTTGGACTGAGACCAAAAGCGTAATTAGATGAGACTAGATGTATATGTAGCTCAGTATTGGCCAGAACGCTCACG
>JBDSLH010000011.1:0-11209 GCA_039916485.1 Saccharimonadales bacterium (SeqCode)
CGTTTAGCGATGGGGAAACGCTGGAATATCCTCAATACACACGACCTGTAGAGTTTGAGGGTATGAAAGTACCAGATGTGCTTTTGAGTGGTCACCATGCAGAAGTTGCCAAGTGGCGCGCAGCGCAGTCTAGTAAAATAGTAAAATAGAGATTAGTACATTAGTTAGCTACCTTTTTACTAATTTCTACTTTATCAATTTACCAACTAAACCGTTAAAGCCCACATCAAAGATAGATATGGGCTACGTGCTGTGGTGGAGCTTGGGCGATCCAAGAGTTTTTGGTGTTTTTGTTTTTAGATTCGCTTAGGTAGTACTGTACACCGATGATATGGTAAGCACAAGTACTTTTATATAAAATACAACATGTCGAACTGCGATATAATGCATACAGTAGAAAAAGGAGGAATATGAAACTATTTGGAACTGTTCACGCACACTGTGATGTGCCGTGTGGTGTCTATGAGACTGATACTATGAGGAATGCAGCATTCACCTGTAAAGTTATGGTCACAAAGATGAAAGATCTCGGGGATTTGCATGACCCCGAGCACCATCAAAGTTTTGTTCGCATGGTAAATACTAAGGAATTACATGCTGAGATGGTCAAGCATCAAGTCAGAATCCTCTGGGGTGACTATTTTAAGCCTGAACATCTCGAGAAATATCCTGATCTGCACGACAAAGTTTGGCACATCCTGAAACAGGCGAGTACCGTCAAGCAAACTGTTGACCTCGGCGAAGCTCAGAAGCTGATAGACCAAGTGCTTGATTTGGCTGCCATATTTGCTGAAACTAAAAAATAGATGCTATTTGTCCGACGAGTCGCAGGGGATAGTATGCTGCCGTATCTTCGGAGCGGGGAGACTGTTATATGTATCACAAATCCTCGGTACACAGTCGGTGATATAGTCATCGCTAAAAGAGGTGATATAGAGGTAATTAAGCGAATTACAAAGATCGAGCAGGAGAGGCTATGGATCGAAGGTGATAATTCATCTAAGAGTACTGACAGTCGACAATTTGGCTGGATAGACAAAAGCGATATACTTGGAAGCATGAAATATTCACTACCTTTTGCAGTTGATCCACCTAAGCTCCGTGCGAGGCAGGGCGCCCTCCTCGGTTGGATAGCTGCGGCTATCTTGATTGCTCTATCTCTGGTGCATTTGTTTAGGATTGATACATTTGTTCCGGAGGTTACACGTATATTTGACGGTGATGCATCTGCAGCATTCTGGGTATCATCGGTTATCGTGACAATGGAAGTCTTTGCTCTGCCGTTTTTGATGCGTATGAAATTAAGCCCCCTGGCGCAATATGTGAGCGGTGCCTTCGCAGTCCTGGTACCATTAAGTTGGTTACTCATATCGATCTGGACATACGGACAGGGGGTCTCAACAGCGCAGCTCGGCGAATTTGTAGATCTGCCTAGCTCATGGTTGCTTATAGGCGTAAACACACTGTGGCTGTTGTTCTCCTATTACGTTATATGGGCGCTTGGGTATGACCATAAGCCTCGTGAGCAACAGTCATTTGTCACGAGATTATTTGCGCGTTTGAGTAAATAGCCAAGTATTGCTATAATTCAATCTGTTATTTGCATCCTATGTGGAATGTGCCATATAGTTTAGGACGCTGGATCGGGGTGAGTCGAATCCCACATTTAATAATTCGAGTAATTCTCTCCTGGCTCATTCATTGGGGATTGGCCAAGTGGTAAGGCACCAGGTTCTGGTCCTGGCATCGGGGGTTCGAATCCCTCATCCCCAGCCAGGAGAAAACTACTCGAATCCCCCATCCCAGCCAAACATCAGTAGTATAAAAGACTCCATTTGTAAGTCTTTTAGTTTTGATATGATAAGAATATGAAAGATCTCAAAACGCATTTACCTAATGTAATACTTGTAAAGCCCATTCCGGCGAGAGATGCCAAATTTGCATATGAATGGTTTAAGTCTAGTTATGGTAAGGATACACTCTTAAAAATGGGTAATGTTGAAGATGAAATTAGGGAGCCGAGCTTGAAGGCAGAGTTAGCAAGACTAGAAGATTTTTTGAAACTTGAAAAAGAAGGTAAGCAGATAACTTGGGTGATAAGAAGCGAAAATTCAACGATCGGTGCTGCTTGGATTAATCTGTACGAAAGCAACGGAGTTAAAGCTCCGAGCATCCATTTGATGATTGGAGATCATTCGTATCGTGGTAGAGGCATAGGCAAAGCAACTATGGCTGCAATGGTCAATTATCTCCAAAAAACAGGCGAAGAAACGGTTTATTCTCGGCATCTTGTTAGCAATGAGACAGTGAGAGCACTCAATCGTTCATTTGGGTTTATTCTAGACGGCCAACCTTACCTCGATAATGACAAGTTGGAATGGCAGAATATTATGTTAAGATTACCAAAATAATTTGCTAGAAACTTATCCAGTACTCCCACTCCTCTTAAATCACGGAGACCTTGAGACCAGGGAATTACTGGTTTGATGGAGTGGTTAGGCTTGTCATATCCACTAAGTACCAGGCTTTTGATGCTACATTGAGACTATATATCCTGACTTCAAGGTGATTGCCATTTGCTTTGGCGATATAGTCAGTCACAAGTTGATCCCAGCCTGAGCTCGTCGCCGCGATGGATACAGAGGCGCTACCCACGATCGTCCCATCTGGCTTGGTCTCCCGCAGCATTAGCGATAAGTTCTGTCCAAAGATCTGACCCTTAACCCAGGCACTGCCACTATATTTGAGCCCGGCAACCGTAGATAATATCGGCTTTGGCTTGGAGTTGATGCCCGTTGGCCATGTTGAGGCAGATGTGTTGGTCATTTTGATACTCGCTATCCCATCATAGCTATCGGTCGTTATGCGAGTGGCTAGTGAAGTTGCGTTATACAGTCCTGTCCAACCGGTTTTGTCTACTTCGAAACTCTGGTTGGTAATGTATTGGATCGTTGACGGTGCAGGAGGAGGAATAGTGTTATCATCTGATGCCGTGCAGACACTGCCAGGCTCACTACAAGCGGTCCCATCTGCGGTAACCGTGACATTCGATAGTACGTGATCATTTGGAGATACTGCGCCAACCCTTACTGTAAAGCGCTTTATTATAGTCTGGCCGCCGGCTAGGGTACCGATGTTCCACGTTAGGCTACCATTTGCTGGGGTGATGTAATCATCGGCTCTCACGAACTCACTATTGCTGGGTACAGTCGTGGCGAGCATGACGTTCGTTGCGTCGCTATGTCCGTTTTTGTTCGTGACGGTTGCGCTATACGTCAACTCATCACCACTTTGAACGACTGATACATTGTCTCCATAAGCTAGGCCTAACGAAGCGGGCGGTGGGGTAGTATCCGGACGAGTAAAGGTCTGCTGGTACAAATTTGTACCATACGCGCATGAGTCCTTTTGATTAGGTCCGTCCGCACCGCACAACAAATTTACTTTCAGTGAGTGCGTGGCCTCATTATACTGAGCACTGAGGATTCCAAAGTGCATTATTCTATAGAGTAAATTAGGATCTGTGGTAGTAAACTTCAATAAACCCTGACCTCCAGCGGCGGCTACGATGTTTGTCAAACCATTTATCTGCTTGAACACTTCAATGCCATGTGCATGGTGGGCAACGTTCAGGACATACTTGCCAGATGAGTTCGTTACTGTCGGACTATACTTGAGAGCCAAAGCATTTACGGCATCTCTAACTTTTAGAGTCGGGCCGAGAGTGTTTGTTGTGTAAGCAGGACGGTGGCCGTACGTCACAATAAAGTCAGTTGAAGGATCGTTTTGGGCTGAAGCCATCAAAACATCAGCTTTTGACTTCCAGTCAGCAAGCGATTCTGCCCATGGTTCGGGGTATGAGATAAATAAAACGTTGCCAGTGTGGAACCAACCCCAGTCTTCACCTTGACAGAGGTTTCGGGTGCTACCAGATTCCTTTCCGCAGCCAGGAGCGGTCGTTCGGTATGGTGTGTCCACGGGGACAGTTTGAGCGTTCGTAATGTAACTACGACCTTTGTAGTTAGACAAAGTGTCTGTTATTGCATTGCTAGGCGCACCAGCTTGAGGAGCTCCGTACTCGTGATTACCCCACACAGGCTGAAAAGCCGCGCCAAATGACCACGTTTGAATATCGTTATAGAAGGAGTGAATTGAGGGCAATCCACACTGATTGGGTACGGCAATATCTCCACCGTGAGTCACAAAGTTTGGAGACTGATCTAGGATAAGTTGATTCTGAGCAGCCATCCAGTTACCGCAGTAGGTACTCATCGTGTCTCCAATATCAACCCAGTTAAAGTCGCTAGTGGGAATAGTGTTAAATACGTGGTCCAGCCCGGTTGAGCCAATTCTATAGTAATACTGGGTATTTGGCTGAAGACCAGTCAGTTTAACTTCTTTCAGTGGACCAGCATCATTTGCAGGAATAATTGATGGAGCTTGAGCTACTGCTTGAGAGCCGTAATTCGTGTCTAACCCATAGTAGAGGATCGTTTCAGTCCCGTGCCAATTGAATATTACGCTATCAGGTGAATCCCCGTATGAATAGTGCACTTCGTCAACACTATCACCAATAGCATTTACTTCGGCTCCACTTAGTCTGACCGTGCCAAATACTAATATAAGCAGGCATATAACCATAACTAAACGACTTCGAAATCCCATCACAGCACTCTCTTTCCCCACCGCTTAGATAACCTGTCTATATTTATACCGCATAGCCACGATTCAATACAATAGCAAGTCGAGTGCTAGGTAGCGTCAACTTCTTTAATAGGCAAAGTGAACCCTTCATCCCCGTTACGCATAACAATTATAAAAAATTTCTCTAGAAGTTTTTTATAATTATTGTATGAATGAAAAGGATACTCATCATCGGGCCAACTGGAGCAGGCAAGACGACGTTAGCGAAGAAAATTTCTAACAAATTAAAAATACCTCATACCGAATTGGACAGTATATATCATCAAAAGAACTGGCAGCCCATAAACAACGGTCTGTTTCGGGAAATAGTTTACGATATAGCCGGTTCTGATCAATGGATCATGTGCGGTAATTATTATTCAAAGTTAGGGGCTGAATTATGGGATAGGGCTGATACAGTAATCTGGTGTGATTATTCTTTCCCCTTAGTGTTCAAGCGATTGTTTATGAGGACGATGCGCAGAGGTATCAAAAAACAAGAATTGTGGAACGGGAATACAGAGTGTCTCTATATTCATTTATTTACCAAGGATTCGCTATTCCTATGGCTTATCAGTTCATGGAAACGGCAAAAACATAGGTACTCTCTGCTGTTCTTTAGCCCCGAAAGATTTCCAACTACAAAACTAATATCATTTAAGAATCCTAAACAAGCTGAAAAGTTTATTGATACTCTATAACTCCTCCATGATTATTTAACATCCTTCAGACATTGGATTATAATTATACGTAGCTATGTAGGCATGAGCCAGTAATGGCCATCGCATACAAGCTTATACAGCATCTTAGGCAATCATACTTCGGTCCCTGTGCGCCTCATATATCACACGGTTTTATCTGTAGATATCATAAGTGAACGGCTCGTGATCTCGCAACAGACAACCTATCCCAGAACCCGTTCCAGCTGAAATAAAATTTTAGTTGTTCTCTTAATTACCCTAAATGGAGCTGATATATGAACAAATCTATTGAAAACATGGACTGGTTTAAGTACGCAGAAACACCGATGCATAGTGGCAGTGCGGTAAAACTTGATAGTATCATGGCAAAACGTCTCAAGGCTTTCCTACGAGCAAAGCGTATGAAGACATTTAAATTTGAAAAATGACCTCAAATTCCTTGCCGTAAAGGATATTATTAGGTCAAAGGTTGCTAGCGACGTGCTAAAAGAGTGCCCGAGCCAAGTAGCAATACAGTCACACCAATGAGCATCATCCAGACACTCACTCCAGTTATTGCCAGCTGAGATGGTGTGAGCGCTCCGCCCACAGGTACATCGTCGTAGACGAAGGTTCTGATGTTGGCATTGTCCGCGGCCCCAAGAACAAAACTGTAACTTGCAGGTGTCGGGAGCTTGCCAGAGATAGTCGGAGCGGTATAAGTAAGGGGCTCACTGATCCGATAGTAGGCAGATAGTGCATCGTTAGCAGCTTGCTGCTCAGTTGGGGTTATGCCGTAGGGGTCGACAGGCATTGGAACAGTAGGGCCATTGCTTGCAAGATAGGTATTGGTATATACTCCATCAGTTTCTTGGCCGGTCAAGGTTGTTGATGAAGCAACTGTGTTACCGTTATCATCAACGAAGTTGAATGTAGCCGACGCTGGGTTGACAATATACCCACCGGTAATAAAGGGCTCATCATAATCGCTATCTTGACCATCGAGCTCAGTTCCGTCGAGATAAACAGTGTCGGTAAATCCCAGAGGGTTGGAAGGGTCAGCAGTATACAGTTTGACGTACCAGATCATGTCGATAGCCAGTTGATTTGCACTCGGATCACTGTCGTAAGTATTGAGTTCTCTACCAAGCCCAGTCTGATACTCAAACGCCGAATCATCAATCGATGTCACGCTCGACGGAATGGTAACAGACACGAGCTTGTTGTATCGGAATATGCTCGATGCAATGTTTGTCAGGGTATTTGAAAGTGTCACTGAAGTCAGTTGATTGCTTTCGAAAGCGTTGAAACCAATTGTAGTAACCGAATTCGGGATAATGAGTGAAGTAAGCTGGTTGGATCTGAACGCAGCATTACCAATACTTATCAGAGAGCTAGGTAGCGTGAGTGAGCTAAGTGCGTTGGAGCTGAACGCATTCTCACCTATACTGACCAGTGAATTAGGAAGCATGACAGAGTTTAGCTGATTGTTAAAAAAAGCTTCCTGGCCGATACTCGTGACCGAATCGGGGATGACGACCGACGGAAGTTGATTATAAGCGAACACATAGTCGTTGATGATAGTAAGTGCATTTGGCAGAGTAACTGAGGTCAGATTGTTGCTGAAAAAAGCACTAGTGCCGATACTCGTGACCGAATTGGGGATGACAAGGGAAGTAAGCTGATTGGCAGCGAATGCTTGTACGCCTATTGTAGTAAGTGAATTAGACAATGTAAGGGAATTGAGCTGGTTGTAACTAAAAGCAAGACTGCCGATACTTATAACCGAATTGGGGATGACAAGGGAAGTAAGCAGGTTGGAGTAAAAAGCAGTGTTGCCAATAGTAGTAACTGAACTAGGAATAGCTATACCTGTCAGACTGTTACCATCAAAAGAAGATGCACCAATTGCTAGAACGTTCGTCACGCCAATTTGCGAAGGGATGATGACATTTCGTGCCATGCATGCTTGTCCGGTACTTTTGATACGCGCCAGGTTATTCAAATAGTAGTCAGTTATCGTCCCCGTGCCGACAGTAAAGGCAAAGCAGGCATCAGCGGGTTGTGTGGCAGATCCAGGAGCCGTATGGCTAGTGCCATTGTATGAGATCGTTGCAAGCTGAGGGTTATTTTCCAGGATACTGTTGCCAATCGTTGCGGGGTTACCAACAACAGTAAAGCTCGTGAGCAGGTTGTCTCTAACGGCGTTACTACCAATGTTGGTGACCGAGCTAGGAATCGTTATAGAAGTTAGCTGATTACCCCGGAACGCTGATGCACCAATAATTGTGACCGAGCTAGGGATAGTAACTGCAGTGAGTTGATTGTTTTGAAAGCTGGATTGGCCGATATTGGTAACTGTTGATGGGATAGTGAGTGCAGTGAGACCTTTTGATAAGAAACTGTTATTACCTATTGCTGTAATCGTTACGCCACCAATAGTGGTTGGTATATCGACATTTGTAGGGCAATTATCAACACCGCCTACTGTATATCCTGTAATAGTTCCAGCTGTGCGAGTAAAGCAGGCATCTGCAGGTGTTGCAGCATATGCAGGAGTGCTTCCAATGGCTAGTCCGCTAACAATGGCGCATCCACCAACAAAAAGTGATATGCGTATGGCCTGCAATAGTTTATCCACCCCAAATATATTGGTGCTTGTACTCATATTTTTCCTCTTGTTTTTGTCTTTTGCGCTAGCTCTCAATAAACTAGAAATGCTTACGACTAGTATATCACCGCTAATGATTACTGGCAAAGTGAGTGGAATACACATGAGCGTGTTCTGGGATCAATTCAATTCGCATTTACGAGGTATAATTAGTAGTAATGTTTAATTTCCCGGTGGTGTTTGTCGATATTGAAACAACAGGAGGCAGCTATAGAAATAGCCGTGTGTTAGAAGTTGCTGCAATCCGCTATGAAAACGGCGTAGTAGTGAATGAATTTACAACGCTTTTAAACCCAAGCACACACATCCCACAAAGTATCACGGCCTTGACTGGTATATCTGAGCGTGACGTAGTTGACGCCCCAGAGTTTAACGACATTGCCGACCAATTGATGGAATTAATGGATGGAGCAGTATTTATCGCACATAATGTGCGGTTTGATTATTCGTTTCTAAAAAATGAATTTGCTATGGTCGGGATGAATTTTGCCCCGAAGTTGTTTTGCACGGTGAGGTTATCCAGGAAGTTATATAGTGGGCACAAAGGGCATAGCTTAGAAAAAATTATTGCACGGCACAATATACCAGTACTTGATCGACATCGAGCTCTCGAAGATGCTCGTGCCATATTGTATTTTTCACAGTTGGCATACGACGAGCACCACAGTGATGTGTTTATAGATGCCGTCGATCATCAGCTCAAAAGCCAATCCTTACCACCAAATCTAGATATCGAAGAATTGGACCGTGTGGATAATGTGCCTGGTGTGTATATATTTAAGGATGATGTACATCATCCGATTTATGTTGGTAAAAGTATTTCTCTGAAAAAACGGATCATGTCGCACTTTAGCGACACCAGTCCAAAGGAAACCAAAATCAGTCAGAATGTGCATCATATAGAAACAATCCCAACCTCAAGTGAGCTAGGTGCTTTGATATTAGAATCAAAACTAATCAAAGAGATGAAGCCATTGTATAACCGACTGCTTCGCCGCGTTACGAAATACGCGATGATCATAAAAGTAAATCATGATGGCTACTCGTCACTAATTATCAAATCAGGTAATGTTGAGCATGATACCGACTTGTCCTCTGTATATGGAATATTTCCGAGTCGAACAAAAGCAAAGGCTTCGATAGATGAACTGACAAGGACGTTCCAGCTATGCCCGAAACTTATGGGACTAGAAAAAACTAAAGGAGCTTGCTTTAACTATTCGCTCAAGCGATGTAACGGTGCTTGTTCAGGCAGCGAGTCAGCTGAACTATATAATTCTCGGTTTGAAATAGCGCTGGAAAGAAGCCGAATTTCTGAGTGGAACTATGAGGGTCCTATAGTGATCCCTATAAATAGTGGTGGCGAACAAGTCATCATTAATAATTGGATGATCCAAGGCTTTGTAAGTGATGATGGTATGCAGATTAGTGATCAAACAGACATGAATTTTGATCTAGATGAATACAAAATAATTAAACGATTTATAAAAGAAAACAGCCAGTCAATAGTTAATTACAAAAACGCATATTAGGTAAATTATTCTCATGAGAAATATCGAGAGATTATACGTAGACGTTTGCATGCTATAATTCGATTCAATGAAAGATCGATTATTTCAAGTTATTGAGCGATTACGGATAACGTATCTCAATAACAGGACACAATTTATTATACGATGCGTAGTTTTGTTGCTAGTAGCATTGCTTCTCGTTACAAAACGTACATTTTGGACACCAGATACATTGTTTGTAATTTTGTTCTCAATATTTGTTGTATTTGGTCAGGTTCGTCCTTTCCTGGTACGGTTCTTACCACTTGTCTCGTTACTACTCTTATATGAACTGTTTCGAGGTGTCGCAGATGATTTGAACGGTACAGTGCATTTTACTGAAATGATTATCGCCGATAGGTGGTTGTTTAATGGCATTATTCCATCGAGCGTCTTGCAAGCGTGGTGGTGGAATGGTCAAGTACGATGGTATGATTTCTATTTTTACTTTTTATATACCATTCACTTCCTCATGCCTATCATTTTAGCCGTTATATTATGGAAAAAAGCAGATCGCTTCTATTGGCCGTTTGTTTGGGCGATCGTGGGGCTCAGTTTTGCGGCATTTGTAACGTATATTGTATTTCCAGCTGCACCGCCATGGATGGCAAAAGAGCTAGGATATTTTGCAGATCCAATGCACCGAGTCTCATCAGATATTTGGGCTGCAATGGGTATACAAAACTTTTCTGAAGTGTACAACAAACTGCCAGCTAACCCCGTCGCGGCGGTACCCTCCCTTCATTCGGCATATCCACTACTTTTTAGCCTGTTCGTAGTGTTAGCATTTGGTCGAAAGTATTGGTGGGTATTTGTGTATCCGATTAGCATGTGGGTGGGTGTGGTATATCTTGGCGAACATTATGTGATCGATGTTATTCTGGGTGCTCTCTATGCAGGAATATCAGTATATGCAAGCCTTGTATTTATAGCCTGGTACCGGAGGGAACTTCGTAAACATCCGCTACGCTATGTCCGATCAAAACTACCCTCACGAATTCCATACTCAACAAAAGCTTAGATATATGTTTTATGTGACATGTGTGAATCGCGGCACTGTCTGTTTTGCATGTTTGACCGTTTCAAAGAAGTCTTGTGCAGTTCGAACCCACACCACATGGGTGGTTGTTGATCTGTAGACCACACAAGCCACAAGTGTGGTTTCTATGAAACCTGTAGTGACGATTTCGTAAATGTCACCTTTGTAGTGCTTAAACATATCGCCGATTTCTGGACGCTTATACTCATTCCAGCCTGAAACTATATCGTTGATAGTTTTATGCTTGGTCATATTGTTATTCTACCACTTTTCAGAAAGCCCTAGATTGGGTCAGTGTTATAATAGATAGATCAAACAGGAGATACTTATGTTGGGAGAATGCAAAACATTCAGTGGATACTCAGTTAACGATATTGCAATAGTACGTACATTTTATGAATCAGCACTAGGGATAAAAGTAGAGCAAAATGAGATGGGTCTGCAGCTTTTTCTCAATAATCAACACGTGTATATATATGAGAAGGCGGATCATCAACCAGCTACATTTACAGTGCTAAATTTTATTGTTGAGAATATAGACGAAGCGGCAGATACACTTGTAAAAGCCGGCATTACATTTGAGCAC
>JBDSLH010000012.1:0-5842 GCA_039916485.1 Saccharimonadales bacterium (SeqCode)
GTCAGACACACCCTATTTATGGTAAACAATATACCGTACGCCGAAAATACACTGCGCACGATGAGACAAACAAAGCCAAAAAAGGCGATACTGTTGAAGTCTCCGAGCACCGCCCGTACAGTAAAAACAAGGTTTGGAAGCTTGAACGAATCGTAGAAACCGGTCACGGCGAGCTCGAGGTTGTAGAAGAAGCAGCAGTTTCTGAAGTGACTGGCGAAACCGAACGCAAAGCGAAGAAAGCTGAAAAAGCAGCCGAGGAGGACAAGTAATGATTCAACAAGAGTCACGCCTCAAGGTTGCTGACAACAGCGGTGCAAAATCAATTCTTTGTATTCGAGTTCTTGGCGGCACCCGCCGTCGATACGCAAAGGTTGGTGATGTGATCGTTGCCAGTGTCAAAGAAGCAAATGCAACTGGTACTGTTAAACGTAAAAGCGTTGTCAAAGCCGTTGTTGTCCGCACTACTGACAGGATCAATCGTAAAGACGGTAGCACAATCAAATTTGATGAAAATGCTGCAGTGATTATTGGCGATGATAAAAATCCACGTGCAACTCGCGTATTTGGGCCAATCCCTCGTGAGCTACGCGAAATGGGCTATAGCAAGATCATAAGCTTAGCGCCGGAGGTACTTTAATATGAAACTACGTATCAAAAAAGGTGACCTGGTAAAAGTTATCTCTGGACAATACAAAGGCAAAACCGGTTCTGTTGTCCGTACAAGTCTCAAAGATCAACAAATCTTCGTAGACGGCATAGGAGTTGTCAAACGTAAGGTAAAGCCAAGTCAATTAAACCCACGCGGTGGCACCAAAGAAGTACATGTTGGACTCGCTGCAGGTAAAATCGCACTTGTTACCGACGACAAAAAAGGTACCACGAGCAAAGTCGGTTACAAAATAACCGCAGGTAAGAAAATCCGTATTGCTAAAAAGACTGGAAAGGAGGCGTAATATGGCTACTAAAATAACAAAGACCGCTTCTACGCTTCCGCGTCTGAAAGCACTATACAAAGAATCTATCCGGGAAGATCTTCAAAAAGAGCTCAAGCTCAGTAATATTCATGAAGTTCCCGAGCTAAAGAAAATTGTTGTGAGTGTCGGTATCGGCAAAAACAAGGATGACAAGCGTCATCATGAAATTGTTACGACAACATTACGCAAGATCACTGGACAACAGCCAGTAGATCGAATGGCCAAGAAATCTATCGCCGGGTTCAAAATCCGCGCTGGTATGAACCGCGTCGGTGTCAGCGTCACAATCCGTGGTGCCCGTATGTACGAGTTTCTCGATCGTCTTGCTAATGTCGCTATGCCTCGTATTCGTGACTTTCATGGTGTTGGTACAGGCGGATTCGACCGTAAAGGTAATTACAATTTCGGTATCAACGACCAGTCTATTTTCCCAGAGTTAACCTTTGAGGACACACAACTCCTCCATGGTTTACAAATTACATTTGTTATTCAGCCAGGTTCGCCTGTTAACAGCCGCGCATTACTCGAAAAATTCGGTATACCGTTTGAGAAAGGAGATCGACGCTAATGGCTAAAAAATCAATGATCGCTCGCGATCTAAAACGACAAAAAATGATCACTAAATATGCAGCTAAGCGCGCCGAGCTCAAAGCTGCGGGAGACCAAGAAGGACTTCAAGCACTTCCTCGTAACGCAAGTCCAGCCCGCTGGAAAAACCGTTGCCAAGTGACTGGTCGTCCACGTTCATTCATGCGCAGGTTTGGTTTATCGCGTATCGAGTTCCGTGAGCGAGCAAGCAGAGCGGAAATCCCTGGTATAACGAAAGCGAGTTGGTAAAATGTTACAATCTACAGACCCAATTGCAGATATGCTTACTCGTATACGTAATGCTATCGCTGCTGGTAAGCGAGAAGTTCGCCTCCCAAGCAGTAAAGTAAAACTGATGGTTGCAAAGCAACTTAAGAAATCTGGGTACCTCTCAGCTGTTTCTACAGAAAAAGGCACCCCTCGTGACACGATCGTCATCACCATCTACGAAGAAGGCAAAAACGCTGTTATTAGTGAAATCCAGCGTGTGAGTACACCTGGTCGCCGTGTCTACAGCTCAGCCGCTGAATTACCACGTATCAAAAGCGGTCGAGGTATCCTGCTTGTTAGTACAAGTAAAGGTATCATGACTGACGCTGATGCACGTCGAAATCGGCTCGGTGGCGAACTAATCTGTAAGGTATATTAACAATGAACTATCTGACAGCATTTATCGTTCCATTCACATACACACTCCTTGCATTAGTTGTTTTATGGATGGTTGTAAAAGCTGTACAGAAGTTAATAAAGAAGTAAGGAAAAATTTAATGAGTCGAATCGGAAAACTACCCATCCAGATTCCTGCGGGCGTGACAATCACGGTCGACTCTGGCGCCGCCAACAAGGTGACAGTCCAGGGTCCCAAAGGTAATTTGGAGCAATTTATCACCCCTAACGTGACTGCTCGTGTTGAGGACGGCGAACTAACTGTTACTCGTAAGGATGACAGCAAGCCAGCAAAAAGCGAGCACGGCCTCATGCGTGCGCTAATAAACAATATGGTTACTGGCGTCACCAAAGGCTTTGAGAAAAAACTTGAAGTCAACGGTGTTGGATTTCGCGTTAATGGCGGTGGACAGGAGATCGACATGTCTCTTGGATTTAGTCACCCAGTCAAATATAAAGCTCCAGAAGGCGTTGTATTAACTGTTAATAAAATGGAAATTACAGTCTCAGGTATCAACAAGCAACAAGTTGGCCAAGTTGCAGCCGAGATTCGTGCACTGAAAAAACCTGAGCCGTACAAAGGCAAAGGTATTAAATACGCTGACGAGACTATTCTTCGTAAAGCGGGAAAGACAGGTAAATAGATCATGAAACAACTATCTGATAAATTACTGAGTCGCACGCTTCGCAAGCAGCGTGTCCGCGCCAAAGTTAATGGCACAGAAGCACGTCCACGTCTCACGGTGACCATCAGTAACATGCATATTACAGCACAGATTATTGATGACACAGCTCACAAGACTCTTGCAGCTGCTACTACTGTAGGAAATAAGTCTGCCAAAGGCACATTGACTGAAAAAGCAGCTCTTATCGGAGCAGATGTTGCTAAAAAAGCGGTTAAGAAAAAAATAACACATATTGTATTTGACCGAAACGGGCGCCAATATGCGGCACGTTTGAAAGCGCTCGCTGACGCAGCGCGCAAAGAAGGATTGGAGTTTTAATATGCCTATTCAACAACCTAACCAACAACGCCGTGGTAGTGGTGGACCGCGCCGAAATGACCGCAACAATGCTCCACGTGAAGAAAAACAATTTGAAGAAATTGTTATCAGTATCGACCGTGTCGCACGTGTTGTAAAAGGTGGACGACGGTTCCGATTTAAAGCACTTGTTGTCGTCGGAGACAAAAAAGGTAAAGTTGGCGTCGGCGTGAGCAAAGGCGCTGATGTCCAAGTGGCTGTTCAAAAAGCTACTGATGTCGCTAAAAAGAGCATGATCACTGTTCCTGTACAAAACGGATCTATTCCACATGATGTTGAGGTTAAACTCAGCGGTGCACGTGTGCTCCTAAAACCTGCTTCTCCTGGTACCGGTGTTATCGCTGGTGGTGTCGTCCGTAACATTATCGGAGTCACAGGGATCACCGATCTACTTAGTAAGAGTCTCGGTTCTTCAAACAAGGTTAACATTGCATATGCAACACTGAACGCGCTGAAGAGTCTTGTCCCACGATCTGAATGGCACAATGCACCGAAGCCGAAAGCCGATGCAGCACCTAAGACTGTTGAAGAGGAGGAGAAGTAATGAAATACAACGAACTTCTCGCTGAGACAAACAAAGATCGCAAACGTGTTGGACGTGGAATCTCCGCCGGCCAGGGTAAAACTGCCGGGCGTGGTACTAAAGGTCAAGGCGCACGTACTGGTAAAAAGCATGGACACATGTTCATGGGTGGCCAGGGGTCAATTGTCCGACGTACCCCGAAATCTCGTGGATTTAAAAGTCTTCGCGTACCCGCACAGGTTGTTTACCTCGACCAGCTTTCAGATGTTAAGGGCGCAACTATTACCAACGAGACATTGTACGAAGCTGGTTTGGTGGCGACACCATTCCACTCAGTCAAGATCATCGCTGCCCGCAAAGACGGCGTATATACTGGCAAAGCAACAGTTAAAGTCCAAGGTGCAAGTGCAAGTGTGGTCGCTGCGTTAGTAAAAGCTGGCGGTGCATTTGAAGCAGTTGCAGTGCCTAACATACCTGCAACCAACAAAGAACGTGCAGCTAAAAAAGCCGACAAAGTACAAAAAGCCGAAAAGAAATCAAACTAAGTCGTTTATTTCATGCAAAATCCGCCTCATCCAGGCGGATTTTTGTTATACTAAATAGTAACTATGAATTGGAAAACTATTTTTATGTCGCTGAAATCTCGCGACATGCAGAAACGATTACTTGTTATCCTCGGTATTATTGTTGTATATCGATTTTTGGCGTATGTGCCGATACCTATCGCTGAGCCAACACAACTACGAGCTATTATTGATACAGCTTTGCAAGGCTCACAATTCGGAGGGTTCTTAAACCTCATCAGTGGTGGTGCGCTCGCGAGTCTGTCTATTGTGCTTGTAGGACTCAGCCCATACATTACAGCAAGCGTTATCACACAGTTACTGACTAAGGCTATCCCAAAGCTTGAAGAGCTCCATAAAGATGGTGAGTCAGGACGACGCAAGATAAACCAGTGGACGCGTATTATCACATTACCGCTAGCTATATTACAGTCAATTGCGTTTATATTCATTATTCGTCAATCTGTTCTTGCTGGTAGTACGGCAGTCCTCAACACGATGTCCCCGATCGAATGGATCGTCACCGTCACTGCTATGACTGCCGGTGCCATGCTCATGATGTGGCTCGGTGAGCTGGCAACAGAGCAGGGAGTCGGAAATGGTATAAGCCTCTTGATCTTTGCTGGTATTATCTCTCAGCTTCCGACAACACTTGCGACCATCGGTACATCTTTGTTTACCGTTACTAAACCTGAAGATGCCCTGCAGATATTTAACTGGTTTACCGTTGGGTTCCTGAACGGCGTTGCATTCTGGGTCACCTCGGTGATTCTAGGCATCGGTCTTCTCATCCTCTATCTACTCGTCAAAATTAATGAAGCACAACGGGTAATCACTATCAACTACGCAAAGCGTGTCCACGGTAACAGTGCATATGGTGGTGTTCAAAGCATTTTGCCTGTAAAGCTGATTACAGCGGGTGTTATACCGATTATCTTTGCAGTTGCATTCTTAGCTTTGCCAGCATTTATTGGACAAGTACTACGATCTACCAATAATGCTCAGTGGACGGATATCGGCGACAAGCTAGTATTGTGGTTCCAGACTCCACAGCCAGGTCAATTTGGTGTCGGCAATGACTGGACCATGTTTATCTATCCTGCAACCTATTTCATCCTAGTCGTTGCTTTTACATATTTTTATACAGGTATCGTGTTTAATAGTGCAGAAATCGCTGAGAACTTGCAAAAACAAGGTGGCTTCGTAGAGAACGTCCGCCCAGGGATTCAGACACAGCAATATCTTGCTCGTGTTGTGAATCGTCTGACACTATTTGGGGCGTTAGCACTCGGACTTATTTCGATCCTGCCGTTTATATTTGAGTACATCTTTGCGCAGCTCGGTGTGAATGCAGCAAACCTTGCAATCGGTGGAACCGGACTGTTGATCGTTGTCTCTGTAGCACTCGAGACTTTGCGTCAGATCAACTCTCGTGCACTGATGGTCACATACGATCAGTATTAGTTTATGTCACCAGATCAACCC
>JBDSLH010000013.1:0-5271 GCA_039916485.1 Saccharimonadales bacterium (SeqCode)
GCAGTGCACAGCGAGCATCAGCAGCACACGTGCTACTAGCTGCAGGTTTCAAGCGTGGGCAATCATGGGGCTCAGTAAAGTTGCATGATAAGCACGTGCTCAAAATCGAAACACTCCCTGGTGCGCTTGCACAAGATGTTTATGATGTATCCCATCTTGTAACCCAAACCGTAAAAGCCAAACTAGATATTACTCTTGATCACGAAGTCAGATTTTTAGGCGAGTTTAAAACGTAGTTGGGTACTTCGATACGAATTGACGTACTTCGGTACGTAATTTTTCGAGTGCAGCATCGTCATCGCGGCGCTCTATGGCTAACTTCATCCACTCAGCGATCTTTACCATATCATTCTCTTTAAGGCCTCTGGTGGTCATCGCGGGAGTACCGAGACGAATACCACTTGGTTTAAAGGGCGGCAGTGGGTCATCGGCGATCGAGTTTTTATTGAGTGTCAATCCAATTTTATCAATGGCCTTTTCAGCAACACCACCATCTATCCCAAAGCTACTGTAGACATCTGCGAGGATCAGATGGTTGCTCGTACCGCCTGTCACGAGTTTGAAACCTCGCTGCGATAGTTCATCGGCAAGTCGGGCGGCATTTTTAACGATTTGTGCGGAATACACTTTGAATTCTGGTTGAAGCGCTTCACCTAACGCCACTGCTTTTGCTGCAATGTTGTTCATGTGTGGGCCGCCCTGAGTACCAGGGAATATTGCTCGATCGATAAGTGTCGGGATGTTTTCTAACGTTTTTTCGGGTGCTCTGAGCGGCGTGCTGACAGTACCCATACTGAGTATCATCCCACCACGAGGGCCTCGCAATGTCTTATGGGTTGTCGTTGTCATCACGTGGAAGCCTGCTTTCAGTGGATTGGCAGAGACACCGCCAGCAATAAGCCCAGCGACATGTGCCATGTCTGCCATCAGTAGTGCACCTACTTCATTACCGATGCTAACAAAACGCTCATAGTCTAGCTCCCTTGGGTACGCAGAAAATCCAGCCAAAATAAGTTTTGGCTTGTGCTTGAGGGCAAGTGCACGCAACTCGTCATAATCGATTTCGCCAGTCGTAGGGTCTTTCATTTTATACGGTACAAAATTGTACAAATTTGCACTTCTAGTCATCGGGTTGCCGTGCGTGAGATGTCCGCCATGACTTAGATCCATAGCGAGGACCGTATCTCCAGGCTCAAGCCATGCATAATAGACTGCCTCGTTTGCAGGAGCGCCCGAATGCGGCTGGACATTAGCGTGATCTGCGCCAAATAATTCTTTTGCTCTATCGATCGCAAGCTGTTCAAGTAAATCCGTATATTCCTGTCCGCCGTAATAACGCTTGCCAGGATAGCCTTCAGAATATTTGTTGGTAAATTCACTACCGAGCGCAGTAAGAACGTCCTGAGAAACATAATTCTCAGACGGAATGAGCTCAAGCCCTTCGGCTTGGCGTTGTTTTTCTTTAGCTATAAGATTTGCAACAGTAACATCGTTCATGAGTCTTCTCCGTTTAATTATATTTGCCCACTCGATGTTCTTTGCTATATCATACCCCTAATAATACCATCTCATGAGATACGTTGCATATACCTTGTATATATATCGTCTGTGATATAAAATAGCGATAATGAATGATTATAGAAGTAAAATTGGTAAATTAATTAAACAAACACGGGTAACTCGTGATCTTACGCAGTCCGAATTTGCTATGGCTCTCGGCACAAGCCAGAGTGCCGTTAATCGTATTGAAAACGGCGGGCAAAATGTATCACTTGAAATGCTCGCACGTATTGGTGAAGTCCTCTCAAGTGAAATAGTATCTCTCAATACTCATGGCAATAACTTGCGTATCCAGGGCGGTAAAAAGCTCAAAGGTACCATAGAAGTCAAAACCAGTAAAAATGCCGCAGTCGCGCTCCTGTGTGCTGCACTGCTCAATAAAGGCACGACGACGTTACGAAGAGTAGCCAGGATCGAAGAGGTAAACAGAATTATTGAAGTCCTCAACAGTATTGGCGTCAAAACTCGTTGGGTAGAGCCAAATAACGATCTTATTATTACTCCCCCTGCTAAACTACAGCTCGACAAAATGGATATTGAAGCTGCCAAAAAAACCCGCACCGTCATCATGTTCCTTGGGCCGTTGCTCCATCAGTACAAATCTTTCAGACTTCCGTATGCTGGTGGCTGTAGCCTCGGGACGCGCACAGTTGAGCCACACCTTGATGGTCTACGTGCATTTGGATTAAACGTAGTCGCAGAGACGGAATACTACCAGTCAACAGTCAAAAGGCAAAGTCCCGGCAAACCTATTATCCTTACCGAACGCGGAGACACGGTAACAGAAAATATCTTGATGGCAGCTGCACTGCATCCTGGCACAACAGTTATTCGCAACGCGAGTCCAAATTACATGGTGCAAGATGTATGTTTCTTTTTACAAAAGCTTGGCGTTAAGATCGAAGGTATTGGTACAACGACTTTGACCATCCATGGTGTAGCGTCTATACGCAAAAATGTTGATTACTACCCAAGCGAAGACCCAATAGAAGCAATGAGTTTTATTACAGCCGCGATTGTCACTAAATCAACGCTGACTATTTCACGCGCACCTATAGAGTTCTTAGAATTAGAGCTTGCTACTCTCGAAAACATGGGGCTTTTATATGAAACTAGTGATGAATACGTCGCTCGAAATGGGAAAACTCGACTTGTTGATGTGACCATAAAACCTTCTAATCTTCGCGCTCCCAAGGACAAATTACACCCCTTGCCATTCCCAGGTATCAATATTGATAATTTACCGTTTCTTGGTCTTATTGCGACGGTTGCGACCGGCCGAACATTGGTGCATGATTGGTTGTATGAAAACCGTGCGATCTATTTCCTAGAGCTCAATAAACTTAACGCGTCTGTAGAGATGCTTGACCCACACCGCGTTTATATTACCGGTCCAACAAAGTGGAAACCATCTGACGTGGTAGCGCCCCCAGCGCTCCGACCAACCGTCGTAGTTCTCCTCGCGATGCTCGCAACTCCTGGTTCATCAGTGCTTAGGAATGTCTATCAAATGGATCGAGGCTATGAGCATTTAGCGGAGCGTCTCAATAGTATCGGCGCGGACATACAGCCCCTTTTAGAATTCTAGAGAAGCCTTTACTACTGAGTTACTTTTAGCTTTGGCTCACCATTGAGCCAGGCGATAGTACCGACAGGCTTTGCCTCGATAACGTCTCTGCCTTTTTCTGGACCCGCAAGATTGCACGAGTAAAGCGTTAGCCGTGTATCTTTCGTGCGTGATTCTATTTCAGTTTGAGTGCTCGGTACATCATATTTTTTCGATATTTTATATGCATAACGGACGCCTTTATAATCCACATAGATGTCATCGCCATCTTGCAGCTTATCAATATGATAAAACGGTGATTTTGCTCGTGTGAGAGATGGCGTAAGGCCAAGGTTAAAGCGGTGTGCCGCCAAAACAAAGTTACCGCCTGTTATGGGATCACCATTTTCTGGTGCACGATGCCACGCGCCGCCTTCAAGAGCTTGTTCATTTACCCCTCGAACAACGCTAACGTCGACGCCAATTTTAGGTATGTATAATCGATCCTCCCGCAGTTCAGGCTGTCTCTGAACCAATGTGCGAGTTACCTTTTCGGTTTCGCCGAGGGTTGATGGCGAGACCATTGCTCCGAGTATCGTAATCCCCGCATAGGTTCCTGCGACTAACAATAATAGGCCTGCGATAAACAGATGAGGTTTGTGTGTACGTTTTTTAGTAGCACCCGTCCTATAGTTGTATGTCATTGGTAACCTTTTTTATTTTCTAATTAATCCCAAAAAGAATAATCATATTGTAACAATATTACTTATGCTTGGGAAGACTAATCTATACAAGAAACGTTGTAGTCTAAACCTCGAGAAATATACTGAGCCAATATAACGGATCCACCGGCAGTCAATGCCGATGCTTCACACGCTTGCTTTGCTGAAGCTTGATTGTAGCCACCAGGACGCCAATTTGGCTTACCATTCAGATTGCTTTGTTCATTAACTTTGCCGCCAGTTACCTCACCCCACTGATATGCAGTCGAATATAAACCAACACGCATCTTATTATTTGTCAGATATTCAGTCAGGCCTTCAAGGACTGTGATATTACTTGCATAGTCAAAGTCAGACTTACCGAGTTTCCATGAGTTTTCTAATTCAACATCTAACCACCATATGTATGCAGTGGGATCGGCGTTTACTCCGGCTTGTTTGACGCTTGTTCCAAACCACGTCACGACGTCTTCTTGAGCTCTGTTCCAGCCATACTGCCATGCACATGCGAGGGAATCATCTCCTAGACAAACACCATGAGGATTACCTGCGATAAAGCCACCAGATGGGTCAATATTGTCTTGTGGCCACGATGGCGTATCTAGACCGCCTGGGTTAGCGGTGTTTACATATAGCTGGACTTTATCCTGACTAGTACCTCCGACTGCCTTATGGGCCCAAGAGAGCTGCTGAGAGAGACATGGGTTGCCAGTTGTTGCCTTACCCCCATTAACGCCTACGATTCCAAAGGCGTGATTGACTGGCAATTTTACCTGACACTGTGGATATGACACATCAATCCCAGTAAGCGTCGGTGTCTTTTTAGTTGCTGGAGCAGCCATAGCTACTTGTGTCGAAAACAATACCAAGCCAAAAGCAAGTAGCGTTCGTGTGGTGATTGAACGTATATTCATTAGAATTATTATATCAGTTTTAGACACAGACTCAACACAGAGCACAAAAAAACCGAGTAATCTCGGTATATTTGCTTGGGGCGAACGCTAGTCGAGTGTCTACGAGACTATACTCAGAGCCAAAGAGGATCAGCATAAAATATAATCCTCCTTGCGCGAAGCCGTATGGGGCTTGGTCACGTTCCGCGACCCCGAAACTTCACGATCGAAAGCACAGCTTTCGTCGGAAGATTTCCTTGCGAACTGCCGCTGGCAGTTCTCACCCACGACCTCCGGACGTAGATTCAAGCTCAACATGCAATCCATATAAAAACACAGACCTAGAGGTCTGAATTTTTATATGGGGCGAACGATGGGGCTTGAACCCACGACCTCCGGATCCACAGACCAGCGCTCTAACCAACTGAGCTACGTTCGCCATAGAGGTAAATGCACACGAAGTGCTTGGATATTGTAACAAACAGCGGTGATTATGTCACTAATTTGATTCCACCGGGCTAGCTCATACGTAGCCCGGTGGAAGTTTTCG
>JBDSLH010000014.1:0-5689 GCA_039916485.1 Saccharimonadales bacterium (SeqCode)
AACCACCAAGTGATCCCATCAAGCCACACATGAAATCCAAGTAATGATATGAGTGAAGCAAGTACCACAAGAAGTGGTCTCAGTACATTGGCACGGACAAGCGCGATCAGCCCTACAAAATGAAAAACGATACTGGTTAGCACGATACCGATAGTAGGAGTCATACCACAATATGTTTTATCCGCATCCTGACAAAAGAGCGGTTGTAGTGCATAGATATCGAGCGCTCTAGCCGAAACATAGACCATACTACCAACAACAAGCCCTATGATAAATGCCTGAATGATATTCATTCGTGACACAGCCAGATATTCAGTGTAGCGTTTAAAATCCATACAATCTCCTAATTTAGATTTATTATAGTGTTTGTTTGATAACTAAGCAAACATGGTACTTAATTTTTTACTTTCAAATACCAAAGCGCACCTATACCTGCAGTAAAAATACCTCCGATTACGTCCATTGGCGTGTGCACCAGAGCAACTACTCTCGCCGCAGACATGATGATAACAAGTATGAACAATCCTACCGCTAGTTTCTTATACGGAGTTACAGCTGCGAGCATGATCACTGCTACTGTAGCTAATAGCGCATGATCTGATGGAAAACCTGGATTATTTATATATGACGCTCCAGCTTCAAGGCCTCGTTGTATATATGGACGCATTTCTGATGGCTGATACACTATGCTGAGTAATTTTGCTACATATAGCGCTGTTATGGCAGCCATGATAGCAACGGGTGCTAACCGTCGTATCTTTCGTGCTTTTACAACATGATATAATCCCACACAAGCAGTGATAGCAAGGATGACAATCAGTAGTCCGTCAGCAGCAAACTTAACGAGATGTTCCATGTGATTTTGCTTTCTTTGAGAATGCTACTGAGCTAAAGATTGATAACCCAACAATTACCAAGCCACCGACACCAGCTATGACTTCAGGTATATCAAAAAATATTCCAAATAGTAATACGATCGCAAGCACACCGATTGTGTAATGAGCACCGTGCTCAAGATATCTATATGCATGAAGTACGCGACGTCTGACCATATACAGTGTCAGTGATCGTACCCACAACGCTCCTATACCCAACCCAATTGCAATGATGACAACTTCTTTTGTAACTGCAAATGCGCCGATCACACTGTCAAAGCTAAAACTTGCATCAAGCACTTCAAGATACAAAAACGACATAAACCCAGCCATTCCCGTCCGGAGAGCTATTGCACCTTTATTTACCTTTTGATGTTTTGCAAATAGTTCAGCTAGTCCATGAACAATCACATATGCCGCAATACCTATAAACCCGGCGGCGAGAGTTTCATCTGCATGTTTATTCCACGGTAACAAAGCGATGACAACATTTATAAATACACATATGACTGTATACAGCCACCAACGACTCATGTCTTGTAGAGGTTTTTCAATAATATCAATCCATAGTATCTTACGTTTTGGATCAAAGAAAAAGTGTAAGCACAGCATCAACAGGAACATCCCTCCAAAGGCTGCTATGCTTGCATGTGCATCATATAATTCTGCTGCATATTGATCAGGTTTATTGAGCGCAAGACTGATCACATCGCCTGCTGGGAGAGATGCAGTTATCATGACTATGACGATCGGAAACACCAATCGCATACCAAATACTGCAATAAAAATACCCACAGTCATAAACATCTGCTGCCAAAATCGTGACATGGTTCCAAGCACCTTGGCATTAATAATCGCATTTTCAAAACTAAAGGTAATCTCAACTAAAATCAGCACAAATGCAATAAGCGCTTTCTGCCAACCAAAATAATACCCTACCAACCCTAATGAACTGATGGTTATCAGTGTCGATACGAAAAATATTCGAAAAGGGTGATGGCTATGTAACAAGCGTTTCATCTGTAAATTCTAGTATAACTTACAATGCTCCGATAACTGTTCCAACAAGTAATAATAGTGCCGCTAGCAACATCACACCAAATGCTGTCCATATACCAAGATTAGACCACATGCCGTTTTTGTACTCACCCATAATTGTTGCACTGCTACCAACACGTGCGATCATATACAGGAGTGGGACCGCAGCAATCCCGTTAATGACTGCTGTAAATATCAACGCTTTGATAGGGTCAATCCCAAGGAAATTCATACTAAGTCCGACTAATGTAGCTGCAACCATGACGCCATAAAAGCCAACCGCTCGCCGTGCATGCCTCCAAAGTCCTTCTTTCCAGCCAAGGGACTCTGCAATTGCATATGAAGCTGATCCAGCAAGCACTGGCACAGCAAGCATGCCCAAACCAATAATACCGACAGAAAAGATAACTTTTGACAAAAATCCTGCGTGAGGAAATGTACTTACAAGTGGCTCAAGCGCTTTAGCTGCGTCAGCGGCCGAATCAATCGTCGTAATCCCCTGCGAAAATAGTACAGATGAGCAAACAATTACTATGAACCAAGCGGTAATGCTTGCAAGAGACATCCCCACAAAGTTATCGATTCTTAATTTATGGAGAAAATGTTTAGTTGCAACTGGGTCACGACCAATCTTTGCCATATTTCGTTTTTTTATCTCTTCTTCTACTACTTCTGATGTGTCCCAAAAGAAAAGATACGGAGAGATTGTTGTCCCAAGCATCCCCACGATGAGATACATCATTGTCATGTCAAATGATTGTGGCAGAGTGAATGTCGCTCGGATAACTTCTGGCCAGTCCTGGCCTATGACAAATGCCGTGACTGGGTATGCAAATAATGAAAGCGCTAACCATTTCAATATCTTTGCGTATGTCTTATACGGGACTCCTGTTTCCAGTAATATCACACCAACTGCGAAGCCAACGGCCAACAACTCATACGGGAGATCAATAAATAATTTCAGCGCGGCCGCCATTGCTCCGAGATCGGCACCAATATTTAGTGTGTTAGCTACTACCACTAACGCTACAGCGCCAAACAATACAGGTTTTGAATAATGCTCTTTGAGATTTGCTGCTAAGCCTTTGCCCGTAATGGCACCGATGCGTGCACATGTTTCTTGCACGGCAAGAAGCAACGGGTACATAAAAGGAAATGCCCACAGCAGCCCAGTTCCATATGCTGCTCCGGCTTGTGAATACGTTGCGATACCTGATGGATCATCATCGGCGGCACCTGTAACGAGGCCCGGTCCGAGTACACGCAAAAATCGATTGTACCGTTTACGATTGATGGCAGCTTTTGCTATTGCAAATGCCCGTTTTTCAGCACGATTTATGTTTCTTTTGAATGGCCACAATTTCATTTGTTATCCTTGGCATAACTATAACATAATGCAGATGCTTCAACTCCTTATATACTATATATATGTACAAGCAAACTATCAGACGACGCGGTATTATATATAGGACGTCTCTCACTCCAGAAAGTGTACGTGTAAAAAGCGCGCATATGAATCAACAGCTGAATGAGATTCTAAACACACTTCCCGAACCCTATCTTACTTACACCGCCCTACTACCTGGAGAATTAAATCCAGCAAGCGCATTCATCGATCGCGATGCAATATTTATCGAGCCCACTCGTCAGGCGCCGATGCCAAATCTTCTGTATTCTACAATTGTTATTCCAATGGTTGCTGCTGACCGTCATGGGAATCGCATCGGTATGGGTGGTGGTTGGTTTGATACATTTTTGATCACTCAACCGCAAGCTATACTCGTAGGGTGCTGTTACGACCGAATGATCCTAGACCGAATTACATCTGAGAGTCACGACGTGCGAGTTGATTATATCTGTACCGAAACCACCACTATTGTATGTACCGTTGAATAAACCTTCTGCCTTCTGTACAATAGGCCGTTGGCATGAACGAAACATACACAATTATTACTACAGAAATCCAGCAATTTATTGCAACGCCAAATTCAATGCGCTCGCTGCTTATTTTGATCATCTCAATTGTCGTTGCTTACTGGCTTAGTTATTACATTACCCGAATCATAATAAAAATAGCTCAACTTATAGCGATTAGATCAGACAACACAACAAGCTATGAAAAACGTATTAAACTGCGACGAATCGAAACATATTTTAGTGTATCCATCGCCATAGTACGCGCATTAATAGTAGGTATAGTTGCATTTTACACGTGGCAACTACTAAGTCCTGGCGTTAACCTCTCAACTGCAACTATCGGTGCCAGTGCTTTCTTTATTGTAATCGCTGGTGCTACGATCGGAATGATTCTTCGCGATTTAACAGCTGGATCTACAATGATCGCTGAAAGCTGGTTTGATGTCGGAGATTTCATACGAGTTGAACCGTTTTTAGAAGTCGGGGGAGTCGTTGAACGCATGACGCTACGTTCGACAAAACTCCGAAGTCTTAATGGGGAGGTTGTATGGCTACACAATCAGCATATTCATGGTGTCAAGGTTACGCCTGGAGGCCTACGGAGAATTGCTGTAGACGTATTCGCCAATAATGAAAATGTAGGGCGAAATCTGATAGAAAAAGTAATTGCCACAATGCCCGTAGGAACACTCAAAGTTGCTGCTGTTCCAAAAATTGTAGAGTCTGAAAAATGGAGCGAAAAGCTATGGCACTTTGTAATCGTAGCTCAGACAACCCCAGGACGAGAATGGTTGATGGATAACTACTTTATTGAGGCACTTACGGATGTCGACGAACGACGCAGAGGACCACAAACTTTCGTACGTAAACCAATTGCACGATACTCAGATGAGCGTGCCGAGCAAAGCTTTAAAAGAGCCGTTCGCATAAACAAACAATCAAAATACTAAACTGTCGGTTACATTACAGATTCACAGCACGTATACGCATACACTGTGATAGAAATAAGGAGCCCATATGTCATCATTCTCTGATCTTTCAGCTGTTATCATCAACTGTTCAATTACAAAAAACAAAAAAGACTCTCACACGCAAAAGCTTATTGATCGCTTCAGCTACATTCTCAGGATCGAAGGCGTCACGGTAGAAGACATTTATGCGATGGACCATCGGATTGCTTTTGGCATGATCAAAAACGGTGCAGACGTTGGGCTCACAGATGAATGGCCCGAGCTACAAAAGCGAATACTCACTGCAGATATACTCGTTATTGCAACTCCTATCTGGCTTGGTGTTAAATCAAGCCTAGCAACACTCGTTATAGAACGACTGTATGCATACAGTTCGGACGCGAACGATAAAGGCCAATACATATATTATGGAAAAACTGGCGGTTGTCTCATTACTGGAAATGAAGATGGCATCAAACACTGTGCTATGGATATGTTATTCGCACTGCAGCACATCGGATACATGATTCCTCCACAAGCAGACGCTGGTTGGATTGGTGAGGTTGGCCCAGGACCAAGTTATGGTGATCAAGTCGATGGCACAGATGTACCAAAGGGATTTGATAATGAATTTACAAATCAAAACACAACTATCATGGCCTGGAATTTAATGCACACCGCTAAAATGTTAAAAGATGCAGGAGGTATTCCAGCATTAGGCAATACTAAAGCGGGTTGGAAAAATGCTACAAACGCTCAGGATTATAAAATTAAAGTATCTTAAAGTGTTATGCTTCTTGCAATACCGAAAGAATGTTACCAGCTGGGTCTTTAAACCACGCGATATCCGGACCCATACCTGCCGCTAATCCGCGTAAAATGCCTCGATCATCCTGCTCTGCTGGTAGC
>JBDSLH010000015.1:0-9184 GCA_039916485.1 Saccharimonadales bacterium (SeqCode)
GTTTAGCTATTTACAACCAAAAGAATTCAAACAACTGCAAAAAGACCGGCGAGCACGTCTAGGTAAAAGTCACCGCAAACTTGAGAAAGTACGGAGTGATGTAGACAATAAATTAACGGAAGAAAAAATCCCTCATGCAATGGATGGACGTATTAAAAGTGTCTACAGCTTGTACAAAAAACTCAAAAAGATTCCAGACATAGATGAAATATATGACATTATTGCGCTGAGAATTATCGTCGAAGATACCACGTCATGCTACTTAGCACTTGGTGTACTGCACGGTACATTTCCTCCAATGGTTAACAGGATTAAAGATTACATTGCGCAGCCAAAACCAAACGGGTATCAAAGTCTTCACACGACAGTAATGACAGACAGTGGACAGATTGTTGAGTTTCAGATACGTACTCGTACGATGCACGACTATGCAGAGCGCGGGCTAGCAGCGAGTTTCCATTACAATGAACAAAAATTCACCGATGCCTATCGTAAAGGTGAGATTGCAGCCATGCCTGCTGATCTTCGATGGATAACGGACCTCCAGCATGTTGCTGCTCAGCTCTACGAGGGTAAAGAAGTCGACGTTGAAAAGTTAAAAGTAGATCTGTTCGGAGATCGTATATTCGTCTATTCGCCTAAAGGTGACATATATGATTTACCTGACGGCTCGTACCCACTCGATTTTGCATATCGAGTTCATAGCGATATAGGGCAACATGCCGCTGGCTTTATTATCAATGGGAAAATGGAACCGTTTACCTACCATCTCAAGTATGGAGATGTTATTGAAGTTATCACCAAGCGCGGCGCAAAACCAAAACCTCGATGGCATGAAACCATATTTACCGTCCATGCTCGTACCAAGATACGCGCACAGATCAATAAATTAAAATCTAATTAGCCTTATATCGCTCGATACACGCTTCGATAATTCGTACAGCTTCATCACCGTCACCCCAGCCTAACACTTTGGTTGAGCCTGGTTTTTTTAGATCTTTGTAGTGCGTAAAGTGATGCTCGATCTGGTCTTTCCATTTTGAGCCCAGATCATCAAGTGTCTGTAAAAGATCACCTGTGTGCCTGTCGTCCGCTGGACGCACAACGATCTTATCGTCGACTTCTCCATCATCTTCAAACCTCATGACACCAAGTATTTTTGCCTCCAGCCATATTCCAGTAGGCAACGATTCGCTACATACAATGAGTGTATCAAGCTCGTCACCATCCTCATCTAGCGTTTGGGGAATAAATCCATAGTTTACCGGCTTTGCAAAAATAAATGGCTCGACTCGATCGAGTACGAATGCTGCACGAGTACGATCCCACTCAACCTTTAGTGTTGATCCTTGTGGAATCTCAACAACCGTATTGACGACACCGTTTTTGATATCGCCTGGCGTTAATACTTTATTAAAATCAGGCATCTTGTATCCTTTCATTATCTCTTTGTACCAGTGTATCAGATGTACAGGAAGGCGTATAATACACCTATGGTCCAACTTGTAACAACACAAGCATATTCACAACGTGTCATTAGGGCTATACAAAATTCTCGAACACGAGTTTATGTAATCTCACTCATAATCCAACAGGATAATGATCCCCAAGCGATCATCACCGCACTGGCAAGTGCGTCTGAACGAGGTGTCGATGTTCATGTCATCGGAGATTACTCTACACACGTCTATATGAATGGTCATTTAAATCCTTACTACGGATATCGTCAGCAAGTACGAAATGCAAGAGAGCTCGCTAATAGATTACGATCTCATGGAGTTAATTTTACTTGGATCGGTAGCAAGAGTCCGTTTTTATTTGCTGGACGTACCCATGGGAAATGGATTATTGCCGACAACACTGTTTTTTCATTCGGTGGTATAAATTTGCATGCCAGCTTTACCGATGATATCGATTATCAAATAGAAATACAAAATGCTGAACTTGCAGATAAATTATCTAGTGAGCATCTATCAATCATCGACAAGAACTACCTGGATGCAGTACGGCTCAGTTGCTCATTTACTACTCAGTACGGGCAAGTACTCGTGGATGGGGGCATACCTTTTGACTCCATGATTTATAGACATGCAATTATGCTTGCATCCACGGCGCAGCATATCCTAATGGTGACTCAATATTGTCCTACAGGAAAACTAGCAAAGCTAGTAAGCCAGACTGATCATGATGTTTATTTTAATGATCCTACAACATCAGATTTATTCACAAATCTACTCATAAAAGCCGGTAAAAGCTTAACCGGCATCCATAATTCATACACCAAACAACCATACATCCATGCAAAGTTTATGATTGTCACTCATGCTGATGGTACAAAAACAGCCATTACCGGCTCGCACAACTTTATATCCTACGGCGGCATTCTTGGGACTCGCGAAATTGCTTTACAGACTACAAATCCAGATATTATTGATCAACTTGAACTATACTATAAAAAATACATTGCATAACCTGGCTAAAGAAATATACTTAGACTTATGTTGATAATTGGACACCGCGGCGCAGCCGGAGAAAAACCAGAAAATACACTTGCGAGCATAAAGGCAGGACGCGAGGCAGGTGCCGACATTATTGAGTTTGATATTCACCTTACTAAAGATAAGATACCCGTACTGTCTCATGACAATTCTCTTGAGCGTACTCATGGGCTAACCGGAAAAATTAAAGACCTCAGCCTAAAAGAGCTAAAAAATCGTACAGCAGGTACGAAAAAACCAATATGTACGCTAGAAGAGGTATTCATAGACAGCTTAGGAAAAGTACTACTGAACATAGAACTCAAAGATAAGCATAGTGGTGTTGCTGTTTTGGATTTATTACGAAAGCCTGAGTTTAAAATGAACGCACACTTAGTACTCATATCATCATTTTCAGTTCGTGAGCTCATACGAGTCAGAAATCTTAACAGCAAAGTAAATCTGGCGTTACTGATGCATCTCAACCCGTTTTTGTTCTTGGCATGGGAGAAAAAACTTCACCTCAGCGCAGTCGGCTTCCATCGTCTACACGTCAACAAACTTGCTGTTGAAGCAGCACATCAGTTAGATATGTTCGTGTATGTCTATACTGTAAATCGAAAAGGTGCATTGGTGCATCTAAAGGCTAAAAATGTTGATGGTGTGGTCACCGACTACCCTTCTAAACTTATAGTGTAGCTGCTATCTTCGCTCTTTCCTGGTCCTCGAGGTACTCCCGAATCTTGAGAGCAGCTGTTGCTCCCTCACCGACCGCAGAAGCGATCTGTGCTGTTGCTCCGCTGCGCACGTCGCCACTAGCAAAAACGCCTGGGATATTTGTTTGCAAATTGCGATCTGTTACAACGAGGCCTATGTCGTCTAGCTCAATCGTGGTTCCCTTAAGGAATTCAGTGTTAGGCTTAAGTCCTACAAATACAAAGATACCATCAACTTTAAATTCGACTGGTTTGCCATCTTTGGTAGCTTTCACTCCGTCAGGATTCTTACCATCGGTCGAAATTATTTCGTCGGTGGTAGTATTGGTATGTACAGTAATCTTGCCTTCATCTACCGCCTTTTGTAGCTCATGCTGAAGTACATCACTTGCACGCAGTGATGAACGGACCAACAGATCGATATGTGTTGTAAATCGCGTTAAGAATAAAGCTTCTTGTACTGCAGAATTACCGCCGCCGATAACAGCCAGTGTCTTCCCACGATAAAACGCACCGTCACAGGTCGCACA
The DNA here is from genome assembly GCA_039916485.1 of Saccharimonadales bacterium (SeqCode). GTDB lineage: Bacteria > Patescibacteriota > Saccharimonadia > Saccharimonadales > Saccharimonadaceae > JAPUDQ01. Next base: position 3,724 of record JBDSLH010000015.1, read on the forward strand.
ATAGTGTACTCCTCGACCATAATATTCTGCTTCACCAGGTACACCAATTTTTTTGTAGTCGCTTCCTGTGGCAATTAAAACTGCTTTGGCTTTGAGTGTCCCATCGAGGACGGTTTCAACTTCTTTGTGATCACCTTTATCAACTATTGTTGTCACCTCTCCATAGCGTATATCAGCACCGAATCGTTTTGCTTGAGCTTCAAGCTCTTCAGCTAACTTCATGCCTTCAATACCTTTACTAAAACCTGGATAATTGTCCACCCAGTCAGTAATTGCTGCGAGGCCACCGACAACTGCTTTTTCTACCAGCACTGTATCAATATCTTCACGGGTAGTATAGACAGCCGCACATAACGCACTCGGACCTGCACCGATCATAATCACATCATGGAGAGTAGTGTCAGGTTCCATTAGGCAACGGCCGCCATCAACGCACCCGGGTTCCAACCTATACTTGCTACTTGTTCGTCACCACTTTCATCAGTCACTGTCACGACAGGGACCGTACGAGCACCACTTTTAGCTATAATTGCTGCCTCTGCTGCTGGATCCTCATCAATATTGATGACTTCATATGACTTACCCTTCAAATCGAGTAACCTTTTTACTTGGACACAGTAAGCACACGTAGTTCGCGTATAAATAGTGATTTGTTTTGACATGATTACCCTCGGTTATTATTTTCTTATTACCCATTATATAGTGTTCATAAGCACAATCAAGACGCTATATATTGTGTTTTTTACTATTGCTTGACGTATTTGCCGATAACACGCACCGCAAAGACGAGGTCTGCATTTGCAGGAATATCTCCACCTTCAGGAGGACTTGCTGCATAGGCTTTATCGCTTGGAATATAGATTTTACGCTCACCACCAACCTTTATCCCGACGAGGCCCTCAGCGAAGCCAGGTACAAAGCCGGTAGTACGTGATCGGTATGGCACACCTTCTGCGTAGTTGTCGCCGCCTTGAAATGCTTTGGCATCCACGGCCAGCACACCATGATACAAAAGCTCAACACAATCACCAGCGGCAACTGCTTCGCCTTCGCCCACCGTGACATCTTCAGTACGAAGCTCTGGTACATCGGCAACAGCTGCGATTTCAGGCGCTGTTGGTGCAGGACTTATCTTTTTTTCCTCGACTGGTCCGGCTGGGCAAGCTTCTTGTTCCTTTTGGAACTCCGCGAGCTGACGCTCATAGTCTTTTTGTTCTGTCGTTTGTACAGGTGTACTGCTACTTGGCAGCATAAATACAAAAAATGATCCTAGTGTACCCACCGCCATGACAATGGCAATAACCCAAATAGTCATACGTTGCGCTTTTGATGTAGACGCGGCCATATTTCCCCTCCAATGATTTGATTTCTGTACCTAATTATACATCTATTTCGAATTGCTTTAAGCGTTTCTTTGCATCTTCACTCGTTCCTGTTTGCAATTGTAGTAGTTGTGCATAGATGCCATCTGTACCGGCGAGCTTCTTTGGTGAGCCTATTTCATCGATTTTACCATTACGGAGCGTAATAATTTTATCAACGTGAGCGATCGTACTGAGGCGATGCGCAATGATGAGGGTCGTACGACCTTCCATGAGTCTATTAAGTGCATCTTGTACTAATCGTTCAGCTTTGCTATCAAGGCTACTTGTGGCCTCATCCAGTATGAGTACCGGTGCGTCCTTTAATATCGCTCTGGCTATAGCAATACGCTGCTTTTGGCCGCCACTAAGTTTTAACCCTCTCTCACCTATTTGAGTAGAGAGCCCATCTTCAAGATTTTCGATAAACTCCACAGCATTTGCCGCCTGTGCTGCCTGCATAATTGCATCATCTGTAGCATGAGGATGTGCATAGGCAATGTTCTCCCGTATGGTGCCACTAAATAGCGCTGGGTCCTGAAACACCACACCTATATGTTCACGTAAGCTCGTTTGACGCACAGTGCTAATATCTGTGTCGTCTATATATATTGTTCCCGCCTGAGGCTCATACAGACGCAATAGTAGACTAGTCAGTGTAGTTTTACCTTGGCCACTCTCGCCTACAAGAGCAATCATTTCACCTGGTTGCACAGTAAATGAGATATCGTGTAAAACTGTATCATTTTTACTGTAGCCAAAACTGACGTTATCGAACCGTACCTCTCCCCGCTCCACGCTAAGGCCTGGAGCGTGATCTTTATCGGCAATTGAAGGCTCGAGCTCCATTACTTTAAAGTAATCCTTGCTACCAGCTATGGCTCGTTGTGTACTATCGACGATGAAACTCATATTAAAAATTGGGAAGCGCATCATATTGATGAGCTGTATCAAAAGCACCATTTCACCGATAGTGAAGCGGCCATTGGCAGTATACACAAATAAATACGCGAAAATTACAAAAAAAATCATGTTGAGCACCAGCCGCCGACCGATGTCCATATTGTGCCAATATTTTGATTGTTTATATGTAACATCCACAGTCTTTTGGAAGTGCCGTTCGAAATGCCTAAATTCTATATTTTCTTGGATGAAGCTCTTTACGACGCGAATTTGTGCAACAACTTCTGCAAAACGTCCAGTTGCAAGATCAGTTGCATGATTTTTCTCGTCCTGCCACGCTTGCCATTTTTTACTTGTCAGCGTTGTCAACCACATAAACGTTGGATACAAAACTAGTAGTAATAGTGCAAGTTCCCAGCTGTAAAATAGCACAATGATTAATGACAAAAACATAGTCAAAAACATCTGGAAGAAGTTGTTTGCGAACATATTTGCAAACTGCGTTACTTCAAATATGGTTCGATTCAGCCGGTTGATAATTGTACCGGTCAGCTCTTTGTCATAATAACTCTGTGGGAGTTTAAGAAGGTGCGAGAAGTACCTCTCACTGAGTTGTTTTTTGAGTTTTGCGCTCATTACATCACCCAGGTAACCACCCCAATTCGTAAATAAGGTATTGGCAATGTCTACCGCAAACAGCCACACAGCAATCCATAATGCACCATAAATATTGGCGTTGCCCGTTTGTATAGATTCTACGATAAGATCTGTAGCTCCTTTAATCAAGAACGGGGTAGCGAGTGCTGTAAGTGACATCAGTATCGAAAATACAATAATACCTGCATAGTACGGCCATAGATTTCGTGCATATGCTAAAACTTGAATAAGTACTCTCACAAAACTATATCCTCTCTGCAGGTATAGTAGCTGCTACTTTTTCAATCTCTAACATAAGTTTGTTAACGTCTTTGTCGGTGAGTGTACGCGTGTAACTCGTCGCTATGATACGGAATGACATGGTTTTTGAATCAGCAGTCGTAGGTTGATATATACTGACCGGTTGGATTGCAATATGCATATCTTTCTTTTGCCCAGCAACGCGCTGAACTACTTTTAGCACTTCAGAATATGCAATATCAAGCGCAACTTTGAGAGAAATGTCCTGAACCACAGACGGATACTTACTCAAAGGGCGATACGTTTTATGTGCAGATGATTGTATGATATCAAGATGTATTTCAAATCCTGCTGCATAGTCCGGCAGCTTGAATGCCCGAGAAACCTCAGCTTTAAATTCACCGATCACGCCCCATATTTTGTTATTACGAACTATGACTGTGGAACGATCGACATCATATGGAGCAGTGAGCTGTGCACCCCATGTATCCTTTGTAAGGTCGATTGCTGAAAGTGGCATAAGTTCAGTGACAGGAACTCCTAGAACTCTCTCGACATATATTTGGGCCTGATAAAATGCAGCGCCAACAGACGGTTTTTTATTGCTCTTTGCAATGATCATTGCTACATGATTATCTTCGTTTGGCACTGCTGGATCATTCATATCCATCTCACCCTTAAAGTGGACTTTATTTATTTCAAATAGCGCGAATTCATCATGACCAGCCTTGATATTCATATGTATTTTATCGAGTAGGCTAGAAGTCAGACTTAGACGGTAATATTGTAGATCAGGACTCAGAGCATTGGATAATTTATAAGCATGCTTGCTATCCTGCCCTGCGTTAGTGAGTACTTTTTCATGGACAAAACTATAAGTGAGTACTTCATTCGCACCTGCTTGACGCAAGTTCGTACGAATAGTTTGTTTTGTAACTATCAGGGGATCTTTGGGAGCAGCTTTCAGCGAACGTCGAGGCAGTTCGCGGGGTAGATTATCGAAACCATACAGCCGACCCACTTCTTCTACAATATCTTCAGGGATCTCGATGTCTGTGCGCCAAAATGGAGCAGTAATAGAAAGCTCATTTTCTTTATCTGCATTCGGTGCGAATGAGGCGAACTCAACATACCGCAGCAAATTTCCGATTTGCTTTGGACCCAGAGTCAGCCCGAGTCGTTCATTAATAAACTTTGTAGACAGTTGTATTTCGCCGTGTAAACTTTGTACGCCATATTGTGTATCGATATCATGTTGTATGTCACTTACCTTGCTTGCCTGCATTGCGCCTGCAAATTCTTGCATCATCTGCATGAGCTGATAGATTATGCGATCATTTTGCAGCGGCGACTGACCTTTGTTGAACCGAGCTAACGCATCCGTAAATACACCATGGCGCATGCTACTTTTACGCACGGTATACATATTGAATGTGGCAACTTCTAAAACGATATTTTTTGTCGCAGCAGATACCTCGCTCGTACCACCACCCATAATTCCTCCGAGTCCCACAGGTCCTTTTCCATCTACAATGACAATGTCTTGTGTATCGAGCTGATACGTTTTGCCATTGAGCAGTATAACTTCTTCGCCCTTCTTCGCCATCCGCACACCGAGTGTTTTTCCGTGCAGCTTGTCATAATCGTATGCATGAGTCGGCTGCGCAGTCATGAGCATAATATAGTTTGTGATATCAACGACATTATTAATAGGCTTGCCGCCCATAGCAACTAGAGCACATCGTAGCCACAACGGACTCGGCCCGATGTTGGCGTTTTCCATAACCACACATGTATATCGCTGTACATTGTCACCTGCATCATGCGTTACTTTTAAATCAAGACTTTTTGGTTGGTTAAATTCTGGAATATTTTTGTACCATTCCGGACTTGGGAATCGTGTCTCCGTGTGAGCATCATTTGATGGTGTTGGCTGCAAAATTGCAAACAGTTCACGAGCAATTCCAATCTGACCAAACAAATCAGGCCGATGCGTGAACATCTTGTTTTCGATGTCGATAACATAATCATCCAGTCCATAAGCGTGGGCAAAACTAGTACCCGGTTTGATTGCAACGTTTGTTGGTACTTGTTCTGTACTGTCGATTTCTAAAATCCCAGTGTGATCAGACCCAAGAGCAAGCTCGTCTGCAGCAGCCAACATTCCACTGCTCATCTCTCCGCGAATTTCACGTGTATCTAAAACAAAGGGCTCTTTATCACCAAAACTCGCAGGCACGGTCATTGAGGGCGGCAACCATACGGCCAACATATCAGCCCGTACATTTGGAGCACCACAC
>JBDSLH010000016.1:0-11595 GCA_039916485.1 Saccharimonadales bacterium (SeqCode)
AAAAAATAGGCAAAGGGTTTTTCTGGTGGGGCGAGCGCGGGCTTGCCCGCGCAGGCGTTGGGGCTGAGCTTATGCTTCAGCCCTCGCACTCAAATTCGGTTCGAACTTGGTCGTAAAACTCCACCAAGCATAAGCACTTTACATGTGCTTATTTTTATTTCCACATTGATATAAACTCATAGCATATGAATAAACAAATGGAATCTATCCTGCAACGTATAGAAGTTGAGTACAACCTCTCAAGTACTACGCCTGGTTACGCCTGCATTGTCCATAAAGATGGCCGGAAGGTATTTGAGCGTTGTTCTGGCAAACAAGATGAAACCCGTCGTTCTCTATCTGAAGAAAGTGTTTTTAGGATCGCATCAATAACAAAGCAATTCACTGCTGCTGCAATCTTACAGCTCGTTGAACAAAGAAAAGTTAGTTTACAACAAAATATTACTACCATAATTCCTGAGCTACCAACATATTGCGAAGGTATAAATTTCCACCACCTGTTGACACATACATCGGGAATTCGAAACTATGACGGCGCTAAAAATCTTGATACCGTTGCACCCTTCAGCGACACTGATGTTTTGTACGCCTTGAATCAATTTGGTGACTTGGAGTTTGAATCTGGTTCGAGCTACCGTTATTCGAACGCTGGATACTGTCTGCTAGCATTAGCAATAGCTAAGATCTCGGGCACAAGTTACAAAGAATATTTAAAGAAAAATATTTTTGAAGTAGCTAGTATGCAGAGTGCTCAGGTCGGAACTGTGCCAGAAATAACCAACCGTGTATATGGATATTCATGGGAAAAGGATAATTGGGCTGAGCATGATCAGGACACATTTACGCATACCGAAGGTGATGGCGGAATATATGCATCCGCAAACGAGCTGATAAAATGGCAAACCGCTCTGTACGAGAAAAAGTCTATGATATCTGAATCCACTCTCGAATTAATGACTACTAGTCATACTGCTACAAATTATGAGGGCGAAGAGTATGGCTATGGAGTCGCCGTTACGACCATAAACCCTGTGAGATGTTATCTGCATCATGGTGTATCCTCGGGATTTGAAAATGCCTTATTTTATATTCCAGATCTACGTACTTCTATTGTACTGCTATCAAATATTAGACACCCTGGATTTAATACCATGCCTCTAGGTAAAAAAATTATCTCCAGCTATTTGGGTCAAAAGAATACTTTCTAAGTACGTCCACTAGGGGGCACCAAGCATAAGCACTATGGAGAAAGTGCTTTTTTTGTTTGGTATGATTGAATATATGAAAACGGCGATTATTCTTCACGGCACACTTGGCTCGCCAGACGGCAATTGGTTTCAATGGCTAAAGAAGGAACTTGGACAGAAAGGCTTAATTGTATGGTTGCCGCAACTACCACAAGCCGAACAACCGAGCCTTAAGAATTGGCAACGATTCGTAAAAATACAATGCCCATTTGCCATTAATGAAGATACTTTGATCGTTGGGCATTCAAGTGGCGCAATACTAGCGCTGGTATTGGCAGAGAATAATATGGAAAAAATTGGCGCAATAGTTGATGTGTCGGTATTCCATGATAACTCATTGCAGTGGCAGCCAAATGACCTGCTCTTTGATGTTCGATTTGATTGGACTACCATACGTCAGGGAGTGAATGAGCTGTTATTCGTACACTCAGACAATGACCCTTATGTGCCGCTCAATCAAGCAGAGTATGTGGCAACTAACACGTGCGCAGCGATAGTTGTTATTCCTGGCGAAGGACATTTCAACCTAGAGCGAAGCGATGAATATAAACAATTCCCTAAGTTACTAAAAATACTAGAAGAGAGGAAGTTAGTTTAATGAGCGACGACCACAACAAACGCGCGGTTGAGATTTTGCGCAAGATACGCTATGCCACTATTGCTACTGCTAATAAAGATGGCAAGCCTTGGAATAGCCCAGTTGCGCACGAATACGATAACCAACTAAATGTTTATTGGTTTTCAGACAAGAAGAACCAGCATTCACAAAATGTCCGAGTGAATGAAGATGTATTTATTGTTATCTACGACAGCACCGTACCAGAGAGTGACGGCGAAGGTGTATATATTGAAGCAAAGGCTGTTGAGTTAACCGACCCAGAAGAAATCCTTAGTGTAAGAAAGATTAAGAAGGGCGAGGATTACGAGGGTAAGCCAAATGACTTCTTAGGTGATGCAATTAGACGGGTGTACAAAGCTGTACCGCAACGCATTTGGATGAATGATGCCGAAGTAACTGATGGCGTGTTCATTCGTGACTACCGTGTAGATATTTCCCTGGAAACAATCAGGACCTTGCTAAGTGAGTAAGTACCTGATTGTAAATGCCGATGACTTCGGATATAGCTATAGTATCAACAAAGGAATTATAGAGGCTCACACAAAAGGCATAGTAACCAGCACATCCGTGATGGTTGATGCTATTGCCGCGAAGGAAGCAAAAGACCTGAATAAGTTTTCCGACCTGTCCATCGGTCTACACCTTGAAGTAAAAGAAATTATGAATATTGAAGCTGAGCTTAATAGGCAGATTGAGAAGTTTGCATCGATTGTTGGTAGGCAGCCCGACCACATAGACACCCATAAGCGACACACCACAGATGAGGGAATGAAAGAGGTTTTGGAAGATTATGCCAAAAATCATAATATACCTGTCCGTATTCTTAATGCTAAGCATATCGGTTCATTTGGCATAAACTCTGATGATTGCTCACTGGTTCAATTGGAGCGTAGTATTGATGAGGCAACCGAGGAATACAATGAGCTTATGACCCACGCTGGCTATGCTGATGACTACTTGCGTGAGCATAGCTCATATAGCGACCTGCGCGAAGAAGAGCTTAAATCCATTTGTAACCCTGAGATTAAGCAGTATATTCAAGATAAGGATCTGGTGCTAGTAAGCTGGACTGCTGTAGCCGTCATTTAGCGTTCTAAGCACGTCCACTAGTCGGCACCAAGCATAAGCACTTTGTATTAAGTATTTATTTATCATGCTCATGTATTGACATACAGTATACTTTGTGTTATTATGATAATATGATTACTGAAAATTCATCACCTAGTCATGAACATCCTATCGGTCCGGTAGGAATTAGTACACCTGAAAATGTTGGCACGATGCCACATAGGAGACTGCGGTTCCCCTCTGTACATGCTCGAGATGGCTTCCTTTCAAGAGCGATGGAACCCCTTGTAGGCCCAACAGATACTGACTTCTTACTTCAAGAAGCACCCGCTAGTGGGGGTGAATACGATATGTTTTTCCGCAAAGGTAGAAATGACTTAAGTATGCGTGCTTGGACCCGTGATGCTGAAGCGGACGCAAACTTAGATAATTTTATAGCTCGGAATTTAGATTAAAAGTTCTAAGTACGTCCACGAGGGGGCACCAACAAAATTACCTCTATACCTCAGGGGTAATTTTGTTTTTAAGTTTGACGTAGGTATTTAATTCATATACCCTAGGGGGGTATGAATGAACACTTAAACCACAGCCCTAGTAATCATCAAAATAGTATAAATGCGATGGCAGTTAGTGCAACACTACATTGTCTAACTGGTTGTGCAATTGGTGAGGTCCTGGGGCTGATAATCGGAACTGCATTTGGTCTTAGCAATGTTGTCACAACGCTTATAGCCATTGCTCTAGCCTTTGTGTTTGGCTTCGGTCTTTCAACTTTGCCGCTTATCAAAGCAGGTCTTGGCTTTACGGCTGCGTTATCAATCGTGATTGCCGCTGACACATTATCAATTACAACAATGGAGATTGTAGATAACGCAGTAATGTACACAATTCCTGGCGCTATGCACGCTACGATTATTGACCCTCTCTTCTGGATCAGTATGGTAATAGCTTTAACGGTGGCATTCTTTGCCGCACTGCCAGTTAATAAATACTTACTGAAAAAGAATAAAGGTCACGCACTAACTATGAATGCACTTGGCGGTCACGACCATCATCATTAAGGAGATGACTATGCAGCAATATGGATACGCAGAGAATAAACCAGCATTATTGAAACGCCTCAACCGAATAGAAGGACAAGTTCGTGGTGTTTCAAAAATGGTTGAAGAGGACAAATATTGCATTGACATATTGACCCAGGTCAGTGCAGCTAAAGCGGCTCTTGATAAGGTTGCTTTGGAGCTATTGCGCGATCACGCACGACACTGTTTATCAAACGATCACGTTCACTCGCAAAACGAAGGCGATAAAGCCGATGAGCTTGTGAATGCTATCGGTAGGATGCTTTAAATAATATAAGGAGATAATTATGGAAACTAAACCACTACTGTACGGACTTATTGGATTTTTTATTGGAGGCTTGCTTGTTGCCATAGCTGCCACCACGTTTAACAAACCAGAGCAGAAAGATACGGCTACCACGAATACATCTATGAGTAGTATGTCTATGGATGATATGACTGCTGACCTAAAAGGTAAGGTTGGTGATGAGTACGATAAAGCTTTTATTGTTAGTATGATCGCTCACCACGAAGGTGCGGTTGAGATGGCTAAGCTATCTGCTAAGAATGCAAAGCACGAAGAAATTAAGACACTATCTACTAACATTATCTCTGCGCAAGAAAAAGAAATCAGCGAGATGAAACAGTGGCAGATGGACTGGGGATATTCATCTATGCAAATGGACCACAGCTCAATGAGCCATTAATAGATTATTTTCTCTCTAATTTCGCTCACGACTGGGATGGTCGGTATGCTTGAAAGCTGACCATCTACGAATGAACCGAAAAGTTTAAGTAAATTCTGTAAATCCACACCAAGCATAGGCACTTTATATCAGGTGCTCATCTATTCAATTGGACTTATTGCATTGATGGCTTTGGAGTTCAGGCAAATCAACCATTGCTTCATATATAAAACATGAGCTCGTAGAAGCATACGTAATTGTTAGCTGCGGCGTGGTTTCGAGGCCACGCCGCAGCTCAAGTTCAGCGACGTCGACTGAAGCGAACTCCTCCCAGTACGGCGCTGGCCACAGCTCCGATTGCCGTGATCATGATCATGAGACACCCGCCGGGCACGTTCGGCCCTTTCTGGGTTTTGGCGGATTCGTCATCCTCCCAATACCACATGTGATCCTCATTCCATAGGTGGGTTGTTGAACTTGCCGTCTTATTACAGCTTATTTTTCTAAGTTTGTCAATAAGAAACGTATTGTGCAACGATTTACGTCTGCTCCAGCATGCTTAGGATTTTTATATTGGTTGACATTGTTGATCCAAGCCTTGGGGGTCAAGAGTTTAGGGTATCCTTATTCGCACCAAACATAAACATTATGAGAGATCACCTTGGTAATCTCTTTTTTGTTATTATGATTCTATGTCTTACAACACCGTACTCTTTGACGTTGATGGTACACTTTGCGACCCAGGTAAGTCCATGATTGAATGTGCACGTTACGCACTTAGCAAATTCGACATTATAGAAACCGATAACGAGAATTTGAGACGGCTTATGGGTCCTCCTCTCGAACATGCATTCAGAGATTATTATGATTTCGATGAAGAGCAGTCAACACAAGCGGTAGTTTATTTCAGGGATATGATGCAACGAGAAGGTATCCGACTATATGAACCCTACCCTGGCATACCTGAGCTACTTAAAGAACTACATGATAGTGGCAAAACACTCGCTGTAGTTACCTCAAAGATAGAACATATTGCTATAGAAACACTTACTAAAACTGGGTTGATCGAGTATTTTGATACAATTTCTGCACAGCAGCCGAATATTGTCGTCCACAAAGAAGGAATACTCAAGAAAGCTCTCAACGACCTAAAAATTACTGATTTGCGATCGGTGATAATGATCGGTGATCGTCGCCACGATGTAGAAGCAGCCAATGCCCGTTCTGTTGACTCTGTTGGCGTACTATGGGGTTATGGGACCATAGATGAATTTAAAAATGAAGGCGCAACTTACACCGTCTCAAATTCTAAGGAACTCAGTCAACTTCTACTAAGCAAATAGTTCACAAGTTTTGACCGTTCGCAATAGTTCTATGTACGTCCACTAAAGGCAGCAAATTTTGTTAAATTAAATATTCAACCTACACCCACCAGGGTATTTTGATATTATATGTTTAGAACCTTAAATCGGAGACTAGAAGCATATGAGAAAAATTATCGTACAAGAATTTGTAACAATTGATGGCGTTATGCAGGCACCAGGAGGTCCGGAGGAAGATCCATCAGCTAAATTTGAATTTGGAGGCTGGCAAGCACCTTTTATGGGTGACGAGGCGGCCGAGTCAGTGACCGGACCTGCGCTCAAAGCCAACGTTGAGTTTCTACTTGGTGGATATACTTTTGAGATCTGGTCTGACTATTGGCCGAAACATGGCGATATTTGGCCATTTATTAATGACAATATGAAATACGTACTATCTGCTACCAAAACAGATACAGACTGGCAGAACACGAAGTTTTTGCGAAGTGTAGAAGACATTACTAAATTGAAGAACTCAGATGGTCCCAATCTCCATGTGTGGGGCAGCAGTAAACTAGTGCAATTACTTCTTGCTAATGATCTTGTAGACGAACTTTGTCTAATGAACTACCCAATTATATTAGGACAAGGTAAAAAACTTTTTGGAGATAGTGTAGCGCCGAGAACATTTACTCTTATTAAAAGTCAAGTCGGCAAAAAAGGTGTTGTTGTAACCCAGTACGAGCGAGCGGGTGCTGTTGAAACAGGAAACGTAGGCGAATGATATCAGTAGATTATTACACTATTATTTAAGTTCCCGAGAGGGAGAGCAGGAACACTCGATAACTAATACCCAAAAAGTTTACGTAAATTCTGTAGCTCCGCCCCAAATTAGTGAACCAGTCAAATACGCCTCTAGGCGTATTTTTCGTTGAGCCAGTCTCTCTATGTCATAATGAAATATAAGTATGAACTCAAAACAATCAAATTTAAAAAGAATGGACAACGTCGGTATCGTTGTGAATTCACTGGATGAAGTTATCCCTTTCTTCATTGAGCTTGGCTTAAAGCTTGAAGGACGGGCAATGCTCGAAGGAGAATGGGCTGGTCGCATCACGGGATTGGGAGAACAGAGCGTGGAGATCGCTATGATGGTTACGCCCGATGGACATAGCAGACTCGAGCTATCACGGTTTCTTGCTCCGTCTATAATTGCCGACCATCGCAATGACCCTGTGAATTCACTTGGCTATCTACGTAGTATGTTTACCGTAGAAGACATTGACGATACTGTATCAAGACTCCAAAAGCACGGCGCTGAGCTTGTCGGTGAGATAGTGCAGTACGAGAACTCGTATCGTCTGTGCTATATCCGCGGTCCTGAGCAAATACTTATTGGATTAGCAGAAGAACTCAATAGTATCTAGTATTTATCAAATGCACCCCTACGATTCATTTTGCTATACTGACATCAATGAGTAGAGCTGACGAACGACACGATATCACGGTACAGGAATATATTGCCTCGATCGAAGATGAGACTGTGCAAAAGGACGCTATCATAATATTTGATCTCATGCATAACATAAGCGGCGAAGAGCCGATACTTTACGGGATTGGGACTATCGGCTTCGGTATCTATACATATGAGTACGCAAGTGGCCGTAAAGGTGAATCTCACACACTTGGCTTTTACCCAAGAAAAGGTAAAACAACTATTTATCTGACAGACGGTACAAATCGTTATACAGAATTATTATCGAAATTAGGAAATCAGACTAGTACTGGCTATTGCATCTACATCAAGCAGCTACGTGATATCAATCTAGACATCTTACAAGAAATAATTGAGAAATCGTATGCAAATGTCGTTGCAAAGTCTCGTCCTGGTCCAGTCACAAAAATATTATGGCAAAGTGAGGAGTAGATCATGAAAAAATATAAGACCATAGAAGAGTTTCTCAATGACCTGGACGAAGACAAGCGTCGTCAAGTTGAACTGCTCAGAGGTAGTATCCTTAAAACCGAGCCACAACTCGAAGAACATATCAAATGGAATGCACCAAGCTACGTACTAAATGGTGAAGATCGAATCACCTTTAACCTTATGAATAAGCAAGATGTGGTAAAGCTTGTACTCCATATGGGAGCTACCCGTAAAGAAGACAAGAAAGGCATCCCAGTAATGCATGATGATACTGGATTAATTGAATGGAATTCTGACATCAGAGGCATGATAACGTTTACTTCTGGTGATGACATTGACTCTAAATCAACATCGCTTAAAAAGATTATTAAGTATTGGCTTTCTATTCCAACAGCAACATAGTTAGTAAACAATCACATCACTGTACTAGTATCCGCTTGTTAATGCATAGCAGCGGAGGTGTTTTGTTATACTGTAATAATGGAAATGAAAATAGAAGTTATTATGTTACCAATAAGCAATGTCGATGCAAGTATAGATTTTTATAAAAACAAATTAGGCTTCAATCTTGATCACGATGTTCAGCCAGGTAATGGCATGAGAATTGTTCAGCTAACACCGCTCGGTTCAGGATGCTCAATAGTATTTGGCGAGGGTATGGGCGAACAATCTGAACCTGGCTCAATTAAGAACACTCATCTTGTCGTATCAGATGTCCAAAAGGCCAGAAACCTGTTGGTTACAAATGGAGTTGAAGTTAGTGATGTAAACGATATGGTCGGCGTAAAATATGCCTATTTTGAAGACCCGGACGGCAACACGTGGGCTTTACAAGAAATAAATAAAACAGCTAGACCCTAATCACGCTGTCGCTCCACTGTGGTGCAGTCGATCTGTTAGATACAACGCAAGCCGCATCTTTGTTATGATAGGAATATGGCTAAAATTACTTCGCAAGATGGAACAATAATCACCTATGACAAAAAGGGCCAAGGACCAGTATTAATCCTAGTCTTAGGCGCACTTAATCGACGCAGCCAGGGTAAAAAGCTTACAGTACTATTAGCCGATCACTTTACGGTTGTCAGTTATGACCGTAGAGGCAGAGGCGACAGTACGGATACCTTGCCGTATTCTACCGAAAAAGAAGTACAAGATATTGAGGCATTGGTAGACGAGCTCGGTGGTAGTGCCTATTTATATGGTCACTCATCGGGTTGTGTACTCGCATTGATGGCAGCTAATGAACTGGGCGATAAAATTCAAAAGTTAGCACTGTACGAATTACCCTACAATGCAGATGATTCTGCTCAAAAGGTCTCTCGAGCATATAGAAAAGAGCTTACGCAACTTCTATCGGAAGACAAGCGTGGAGATGCAGTAGCCTTATTCGTTACATCAGTTGGAGTGTCTGACAAACAAATAGCAGCAATGGAACGCTTGCCTATGTGGAAAGGCTTGACGGCAATGGCACATACACTAGCGTACGATACGATTGTACTAATGGAGCAATACCCTGAAATGGATACTGCCCGTATTACAACAAGGACTTTGGTTATGTATGGTTCTGCAAGTCCTGGTTTTATGGGTGAGACAGCGCAGAAGCTTTCTAGGACTATGAAGAATGCACAACCCTTGGCTTTAGAGGGACAGGTGCACGACGTTAAAGCGAGTATATTAGCTCCAGTTTTAGCGAAATTCTTTATGTAAATCACAAACAACATTCTATTCTATGATCAGTTTGTCTAGGTAATATCATAAAAACGCGTTAAAATGAAGCTACATACATAAATTAGGAACTCAAAGGAGACAGACATGGCTACCGGATATTGCGTGAAATGTAAGGAAAAGGGCGTTGAATTGAAAGATGCTGAAGTTGTACAGACTAAAAAAGGTGGCTACATGGCTAAGGGCAAGCACGAAAAATGTGGAACAACAGTTTGTGCCATGATGTCAAAAGACAATGCTGAAAAAGCAGTAGAAGACGGCGCTAAAAAAGGCTACTAATCGCCAACAATAGTAGCAATCTGGTTACTGTTCTATACCAGGATAAAAACCCACCAGGCGTGGGTTTTTATTATTATCCTAAGCGCGGGCTTTTGTCTGAGTCCTATCTCTAGAGGCATATTAACGATGTGTCTGCCGAGAAGATTCCATAAGCCGGCAAACCTCTTCCCAAATAACTTGAGGTGGTTCTGATGATTTCGGATTAAGGCAGGTCACACTCTCACATGCATCGTACCCCCATACCGCGATGTTACCAATCTTAGCCCTCTGGATCTCTTGAACATATATCTCCAGCGAGTACATGTTTTCGGGAGAGATGTTGAATCCTTGTAACCAGGCTTGTGCACTGACACCATGTTTATCTGCGGCAATCCGAATCTTCTCGAACCATGGCGCAATGCTACCAACTACTTCAGCGCTTGTTTTTTGTACGGGATTTTCTGGATGAAAAGGATACGGGGCAACGGCTATTTCGTTAATAGCTGTCATAGATGCAACGTCATCAGATAAATCAGTATTTGGATCGCGAGAACGTACGCAGGACGCGTTCCAAGCAATACCACTAGCAAGAGCTTTTTGACTAAATCGGTCAATCAACTCCAAAGAAAGATTGTGATCAGGACACTCTAGCTCTGGCTCATCCCAAAAAACCCTGTCAATCCCCGCCTCTGCAACTGTATCTATCCATTGATGTAATAAATTATCTAACTCCGGCTCACAGAGACACGGTTTACCGCCATTTTGCTCATAGAAAGACATCCCTTCGCCACCAAAGATACCGCCTACCCTCCATGGATCTGCAGTGACAAGCAAACCCTTTTCTTTTGCTACTTCAGTAAGATTTCCCAGCAGTTTCCGACGATCGTTTGTTTGCATATCGAGCTCTGTGACGCAGAGTATTACCTCGTCAAATCCACGTTCTGCGATATCAGTCATATGTGCATTGCCATGCCGTTCAAAGAATAATGATGGTTTCATCGTTGCGGTGGAATGGAACTGTGGCTCGAAATACGACACTGTACGACGTTCGTTCATAATGGCTCCTTGTATATGTGATGTTTTAACACGAATACATTGATCATGTCAATTTCGCAAATTAAAGAATGTCCAAAGTGCGGCCACAGAGTGGAATTCAGAACTTCCAAGCAGATCTCAACCACCTATGTCTGGTAACGCCAGCTCCCATCTTGCATCGAGCATTTAGCTCTGCGGATGTGGAGCTATTTGCTTTAGTTGCTACATTACTTCTATATAAATACTTTTGTTCCAACGAAAAATCAGTAATACCAGTAATAGCCATACATTTTTATACACGGTTCGCAACTAATAATACTCTGCTACACTTAGTCTCATGACAAGACAGCATCTAATTATTACGCTTATCGCCATCTTTACGTTGATTGTGTTCGTCTTTGTGGCCGAGCTCGTGTACGTAAAATATAACGGCACATTTGTTCCTGCGCCGACGATATCTCGAGAATACCCTACTATGGGCTCAGGCAAACCTATAAAATATATCGTCATGGGAGATAGCACATCGATCAGCCAGGGGAGCGAATATAAAGACGGCTATGCAGTCGCAAGCGCACAGCATCTCGCACAAATATATACAGTTTCGATGCTCAACGTCGGAGTGTCGGGCGCGACAGCTAAAACTGTGCGAGACGACCAGTTACCTA
>JBDSLH010000017.1:0-32847 GCA_039916485.1 Saccharimonadales bacterium (SeqCode)
ACCAGGTTTACTTGGCCTTCTGGCTGCCATAATCTGATACGTGGTTTTAGGAAGAACCTGACCATAGCCACAAGGTATATTTCCATTGGTTGGTCTTTACGGAGTGGTAATGCCAAAGCTCCAAATAGCAATATTACGGGCAATGGTATTATGATTAGTCCGATAAAAATTTGTGATAAAAACCATGCCGCTCCCCCTGCTAAACATGCGACGATGATGTATATGAATTGACGAAAGCTGAACGGCCCGATGAGTTTATCATCTGCCTCGACGTCTTGGGGTACTTTATACGATGCCATATAATCTATGGGCCACCATTACGTCTGTGGTATTCGTCTGCTTCATCTGCACCCATTGGTGTACCATCTGGCCTATTAGGAACGTATCTCCCTTGGGCGTCAGTCGTGCCACCTGTTGGCGCTGCTGTAGGATTAGGACTAGTCGTGCCACCCGTAGTAGCTGCTGTAGGATTTGTCGGCGGTATATCAACTCGAGGTATTCTCGTTCCAGCGGTCGAAGATGCCCTTGCAGAAGTTGCCTGGACCTGTTCGCTAACTCTTCGCGTGATATCTGCCCTGAGTTCATCCGGTAGCCCACCATCGGTCGGTAGTTTGTCGGGTCGTTTACCACCCTCGAAGAGGTAGTTGTACTGAGGGTTGTAGTAATCATTCTTTTCATCAGTAGCGAGCGCCTTAAACTGCTCAAACGCCTCAAGCTTGCCAGGGCTAAGCGTTTTACCGCTTGCTGCAGCACGATCTTTCATTACATTAACCGCTGTCTCAACGTTCGTGTAGTATGTCTGGATTTTATCTTGAGCGGCATTATAATCTGCTTGCGCTGTAGCTTTTTCCTGTTGTGTCGCATTACTATTTTGCTCTACCGCTTGTAGTTTTTGCTCTGCGTCATGACGCTTATACGCCAGACGGCGACCTTCTAGCCAGAATTGGCCCCCATGCCATTGACTTACAGTGTCAACAGTGGCTCCGTTGATGGCATCTTCTCCTGCAAACACACCCTGGAATTTTGGAGCAAGCTTAGACGCGTTGGCGGCAATCGATTGGTTCAACGAGTCTATCAGAGACGCATCGACTCCAGGATCACCCTTAAGCCCCATCATCCGGGTCATAGCTGATCCATCTGCGGCACTTGCCGCCATATTGATAGCAGCTTTTGCCATGTATCCATCGGCGTCATCTCCACCGATTTCGAATGTTTCACCGTTTGCATTTGTGACACGAACACGACCAAGTGCATCACCATGTTTTTGCGTGAGGTGTACTGCAGCACCTCCAGTATCAGAGCCAATATCTTGCCAGCCCATTACGCCAGTATCCTTATCGGCCTTCCATACTTTATAGTTTGATCCAGGGTTATAGAAGCCCATCTCAGATGCATCATCACCGACTCTACCGCGAGTTTCTATGAAATCTTTACGTTGCGCTTCAGTTGCTGTTCGCAAGACCTTATCAGTCATTTTAGGGCCACCGGATCGAGCAATACCAGCAGCCATGCCCATCGCAGCAGCAGTTGGCGCCTTTTTGGTTACCCTAGTTACCTTACCGTCTGCATCAGTTTCTTCAACAGTTGTAGTTTCTGTCTTAGCCATTCTATGCCAATATGCCTCTTCGTCGGCGTGTTTGTACATATTTGCCCGAAGTTCACGTTGCTTTGTTTTATCCCATGAACTTTGTGCTCTGCCTGCTGCAACGCCCATGCCTCCACCTGCAGTACGCGCTAACCGCCCCTTAGTCCGAGCATATCTGGCTCTGAACCCTGATTTATTTGTGCCGTCCGCGTTTTTGCCCCATCCTTCCGCGCTACCAGTAAGTTTCTTGCCTCTATCTGCAAGATTATTACGAGCATAATAGCCAGCCCGGAGCCTGCGATCTGACGCACCTTTTTCACCATAGTTCCTAGCACGATCAACGAGACCTTTGCTACGGTTATTCATAACGCCAGCAACACGAGCAAGCGCACCACCGCTGAATTTTATAATCCAAGGTACTCCAAATAGCGGCACAGTTAGCACTGCAAGCGCCATAAGCATATAGAAACTATCTGCATTACCACCTGCTTGAGCGTTACCTTGATGAGTCATGATTATGACGTCCGACGCTACCCTGGCTCCTGCGAATAGGAGTGCTATTAATGGATACATGACGAGCAAAGATATAAACACTTTACGCCATTTGTCGAAAAGCCCTTCGGTGTTCGGGAGGATGTATGCCACGAACGCAAGTGGTGAAAGGATGATGATCATAATCAGTGCTACATGCCGAACAAGCAAAATAACTACAGTCATTACGATTGCGAGTAGCGCAGTTACTCCCAGTGCTAAGAATAGTCCTGTTGCCCATACTGCTGCAGAAACCATTGCTATTCCAAGAAATACTCCGGCTGAGCCAGCGAGTATAACCGCGCCGATCTCTTCCCATGAGCCATTATCCTGCACCTTTGAACTATCAGTCACAGATCTGAGTATCCCATCAAAGCCTGCCCCGATAATGTTCGATATATCAATTGCAAATATACACAGGTAATACGATAGGTTGACCATGATAGCAGCAATAATAATTCGTGGCAGCATTTTACGTATGCCGTAGGCGCTGATACCGATACTTGTTGATTGTGAGAATATGATGGCAAAAAATGCCATGACAAACATGACGTTTGCAACGTTCCGTATATTGGACCAAACGCTGTATATAGCGTTTTCTGTTGGGTTAGTAGAAAATGGATTCGGAACGGTGAAAATAAGTAGTTTTTCTATTGCGGCATAGGCACCATCGTTTACTTTCCCCAAAAATGCCGCGAGTGGACAGACGATCCACCCCACACCGTCAATGGCGCAGCTGTCACCCTCTGTTTCATCGCCAGGTATCGTTGTCCCGAGCCCTATGTTATCGGTTGCTGTTTTGACAGCGCCTTCTGCTGCTACAAGTGCTGCTTGTAACTTTGTTCTATTACTCGCGTTTATTTTAAGATCGCTTGCTACGCATTGAGCTAGAAACCCTTCATCATAGCTGGGGTAGACAAAATCTTCATTATTTTTAACGTAAGCATCGAAACAACTTATAAAAGATCCAGAGTATTCGATAGCACACTCTTGGTTTGTCCCACACATTGCGGCAACAACTGCATCGGTATATATTTTTTTAGCTGCTGCGTTCCCTAGATCGGTAGCGTCGTTTGCTGTAGGGAGACGACACGTGAGCTTAACCGTTATCTCCCCTGTCTCGGGGTTAGTGGACGTGGTGGCGGATGTACAGCTACCAGTCGATTGTGCGCTACATTTGTCATAGATCGATGGTCGCTCAGGTGACCAGCTACCTGATGTGGATTTAGTGAATGACTTACCATTGAGGGCGTTATAACACTCCTGCATTTCTACAGGTGTTAATGCGCTGACGGGTTGAGTAAATAATAATCCTTGGGCTATAGCAAAAAATGCTACCAAAATAGCAAATACGACACTTGTGCCGCCAAGTCTTGTGCCCAACCTTTTCACTACATGCATTACTGACTAATAATATAGAACACTAGCTAACTATGCAATCTATCGCGACAGATGTTATTGCTCTATACGTATTTTGTCGAGTGAGCGTTTGTTTGCGTCGCGTCCAAAGATCTGCCAGAGACCTTTACCGCTGTCTTTGTCGGTCACGTAGACATAGCGTGTCCAGTATGGGGCGGATTCAGTCTTGTTTTTTGCAATAATCTTTGTCTGGATATCGCGACATGGTAGAACTGTTTCTCCACTAACGCTGACAGGACATGTGGTAAGTGGATCAGAGTCCTCTACGACTTCAACACGGTTAGCAATATGAAGCGCCTCAGTGTTATTGACGTCGGTTATTTCCTTGTGACGCAGCTCATAGCTTTGGGTTACCTTTTTGTCAGTCAAGGTAAAGTAATACGCGGCACCTAGTGTGATCTCTGCGAGACGCTTATCCATAGGTGAGGATGATTTGCCTTGCTCTACCCTTGCCCCAAGTGCTGCCGCCTCGGTATATAAGTTTTCGCCAACAATTTGTTTTGGTGTGTTATCCAGGGCAGCTATTTCATAAGGGTTATATGCGAGTATGTCAGCTTTGTATTGTCCCTTATCGTCAAGGATCGCGAACTCAATAGTACTTTTGTCTTGTGAGTGTTGGAGTATGTATAACTGTCCACGCATTCGAGTTTCTCTCGGTAACTCGGCAAACTCTTCAGCTTCTAGCTTAATAGCCTCTTCCCCGCTCATGGTTCGTTTTTTATCCGCTTCTACTACAGGGTTAGACGGGACGAGTATCGATGGGTCAGTTGGAGCCTCGCTCGGTGTAGGGAGTAAAGGTTCACTCGTAGTTGGTCGAAGAGCGGGTGTAGTCGACTCTTCCTTTTGGTCACCAGATCCTCTTAAAATAAATGCAAGTGTACCCGTTGCAACAAGAGCACCGACAGTTCCGATTACTCCAAGCTTTCGACCAGACATACGGTTTGGTTTATCAGAACCGTATCCGGCACGCCTGTCTTGGATTATCGCGATTTCCTCTTCGGATAGAGGGTGTTCTGCAAAATTATCAGCTGGTAGGTCATGTATTTCCTCGGCTGTCCTCGGAATAAGTCCTTGCTCGACTGCCTGATCAAGCGGAGTTGTGTACTCTATAGCTGGAATTTCTCGCATATCACCTTCGAGGTTACCACTGTGTGGGGATCGCTCGTCGGTTCCACCTGTTCGTGCTGGATCTATTCCTGTGTGCTCACTCATGTCATGCCCACCTCTCAATTATATTAGGCAAAGCCTGGACTAGTAGTGTTTTTATTATATACGATAATAAGTAAGAATGCAAATATAGGCAGTATTTAGGGTTTACATAATGCTCTTGGTATGACTAAATACTAAGTATCATATTATGAAAAAACTAATACTTGTCATCTTTGGTCTTTTGTCATTGTCGCTGATTACGCCCGCGCCTGCGAGTGCAGCCAGTGATGTAGTGTGCGGCGACACACTTATGAAAGAAGGAGACTGTGCAAAAACTACTTCTTTCACCTTTGCAAAATGTAAGTCAGCTAATGTAAGCATCAAGTGTTTAATGGTAGAAGTAATCAGTTTTCTTAGTATTGGGGTAGGAATTGCTGTCGTCGCCGGTATTGCTATAGGTGGCATACAATACGCTACCTCACAAGGAAATCCAGCTGGGGCTCAGAAAGGCATCACGACTATTACCAATGCGATTATCGGATTGGTCCTCTATTTGCTTCTTTTTGCGCTCCTGCAGTTCCTCATACCAGGAGGAGTGCTTTCATGATAAAGCATGTCGTTTTAGTTGTGATGGCAGCACTGACCCTCGTAGCGACGCCTGTCGCCGCGACAACGTCTATGGCAACGCCTTTATCGCAGGTTGCTGTATGTGGATCTGGTTTCGGTAATACCTTTGGCTTTCAGCCATGGTATGCATGTCTTCAGGATAAATACGGTGACAGAGGCACGAGTCGCGTCCAGATTAGGAGCCTCAATGATGTATTTTTGATTATATTCCCAGTTGTTGACTGGATAATAAAAGGAGCAGTGTTTATATCAGCGGGTGTAATATTTTTGATGCTATTTAAGATCGCGACATCGCGAGGTAATTCTAGTCAATATAGTACGGCAATCAGTGGTATCCGTGATGCAATCATTGGTCTCGTGATCGCTGTCATTTCTGTCGCTATACTTAACTTTGTATCAGGAGCGTTTTACTAAGATGAATACTGCATTCCAGATGTTAGCCGAAATAAAAATTACTGCAGATGAACTGAAGATTCCTAAAGTTGTTGCTGATGGTGATCAGTTCGACCGAATATTAGGACTGATTTATGTATTTATTGCCGCTATCTCGCTGTTTTATGTCGTTCGTGGTGCGCTGCTGTATGTAACACACGGTGGCGAAGCCAACACTGCTAAAGAAGCTCGTGAGACTGTTCTGTATGCGGTAGTGGCATTAATTGGCTCCAGCCTCGTGTTCGCTCTCTTACAATTTGTTCTTAATCAAGTGAAAGGACCATAATGAAGCAATTTTTCAATAAATTAATGGTAGGGTTCGGTGTAAGCGCACTCATGGTAGCCGGAGCAAGCGTAGTGACCCACCAAGCCTCGGCGGCTACTAACCCGCTCGATAGTACGTGCTCACAAGCAACGCTATCAGGCAGTGATGTGTGTGCCAGTCGAAAAGACGAATTGTTCGGTCCAAACAGTTTCTGGACACGTCTCATCAATACGATGATTATGGTCGTCGGGCTGGCTGCAACTCTGATGGTTATCATCGGTGGTTTGCGGTATGTACTATCGGGGGGCGATGCGAGTCAGACTAAGAGTGCAAAGGATACAATCTTGTACTCTATCGTTGGTATAGTCATCGCACTTATGTCGTATGCGCTTGTTAACTTTGTCGTCGTAGAATTAGTAAAATAAGGAGAACTATGAAAAAAATTACCACTTTAGTGATCAGTATCTTGTCAGTATTCACAATGTTGCTTGTCCCAATGGTCGCAACAACTACCGTCGGAGCACAAACCCCAAAAGAGCAGCTCTGTAAAGGCATCAATAACAGCAAATCCGGAACCTGTGCTACTACTGGTACTGATTTTGGCGGTTTTATAAAAAACATCGTTAACATCCTCCTTTATATTATCGGTGCAATTGCTGTACTCATGATTATCATCGGTGGTTTACGCTACGTAATCTCCGGCGGTGACAGTAGTCAGACCAAGGGGGCGAAGGATACGGTCCTCTACGCTGTTATTGGACTTGTAATAGCGGTAATGTCCTATGCAATTGTCAACTTTGTCGTGGTGCAGCTATAACAAGGCTTCACGAAGACGCATTTGTCTGCTATAACTTAACTAAGCGTATGCAATAAAATAAGGAGAATATATGAAACAATTATTTAATAAAGGACTTTTAGCACTTGCGATCGTACCAATGCTTGCACTTGGTGTCAGCGTAGTGAGCGGTGATGTAGCGTCCGCACAGGACCTTACGATTCGTGGTGGTGCTGATGCAGCAGCGAGTGACGAACAGTCAGCAAACTTGTTCACAGACGGTGGTATCTTTGAAAAAGTCACCACTATCCTCTTGTTCCTTATCGGTGCAATCTCAGTGATCATGCTTATCATCGGTGGTATCCGTTACGTTGTATCTGGTGGTGACCAAGCGGCCGTTACATCTGCGAAGAACACGATCCTCTATGCTATCGTCGGTATCGTTGTAGCCTTCCTCGCGTACGCGGCAGTTACATTCGTTATTGATAGCCTTGTTTCTGCTACCTAGAGCAGAGTTACTGTGTCACATAAAAATACTCCGGGATTTCCCGGAGTATTTTTATGTGCTTGGTATCCTTCGGTTAGAGGATTTCGATCTTGCGAGCTTGTTCTTGTTTGATCTTGGTGAAGCTGATTGTGAGGACGCCGTCTTTGAGGACTGCTTCGACTTCATCTTCTTTCACCTGCACTGGTAGAGCCAATGTGCGGCTAAATTCGCCCCAGTAACATTCCTGTACGTGCCAGTGAGTTGCAACTGAGTCATCACCACTACTGAGCGTTCCGCTAATAGTGAGGATCCCGTCAGAGATGCTGACATCGAGATCTGATTTGTTTACACCGGCTGTCCGGGCTTTGACGACGAGTCGTTCGTCTGTCTCATACACATCTACGGCTAATTGACCTGGTAGGTCTTCTTGTTCGTTCTCATCCCACGTGTCATCTGCAGCTGGTTGGTCATTGCTGGGTTGGTCATTGATCATGACGGCGTCATCGTCGCTCAAAAATGCAGCAGCCAACTCATCTTCCATTAGAAGGTCGTCGTTCTGTTTATGTCCTCGCACCATACATCCTCCACTTCAATTTCGGTATTCAAAAACTGTCTTACTAAGTATATCCGAAATTGTCAAAATTCTGCAATAATAGCACCAAGGATACGTAAAAACTACAATGATCGATAAACTTTTAGACACCATTGCCCCACACATCTGTTGCTATTGCGGACAACAAAACGCTATATTGTGTGAAGATTGTTATTTTAACATCATTGATGAGCCGTTTGCCCGCTGTATTGGGTGTTTGAGCCCAACGCTAACGAGTAATATTTGTAATAGTTGCAGGAATGATCTGTGTCTTGATAATGCCTGGGTAGTCGGTGATCGAACAGAGGCGCTTAAGGAACTAATTGATGCATATAAATTTGAGCGAGTGAAACAAGCTGGCTATAGTATCGCTCGTCTGCTCAATGATCGATTACCGACCATGCCAGAGCAGACTACACTGTGCTATGTGCCCGATATTGCGCTTCATAGACGCCAGCGAGGCTATGATCACATGGGCGAAATAGCGACCCACCTAGGTAAATTACGACGCATGACCGTTACTCCCCTGCTGATTCGTCAAACGCACGTTTCTCAAAGGGATTTGACGCGTACACAGCGGCTGAATAGCCAGGTCGGTGCATTTACTGTTCGTAAGGATCCGCCATCCACGGTCATTGTGCTCGACGATATCTATACAACTGGGGCAACTTTGCGTGCGGCCACGATAGCGCTAAAGGACTCGGGCGTCGAAACTATCTATGGGGCAATTGTCGCCAGGCAACCTCTCGACGAGAGACGCGACCTCTGATACAATACTCTACTGTATCGGCGTGGAGAGGTGACCGAGTGGTTGATGGTACCGGTCTTGAAAACCGGCGTGGGGCGACTCACCGAGAGTTCGAATCTCTCCCTCTCCGCCACGCGTGATACAATTGATCAGCCGATGTTTTAGACATCATTCACGGAGGAGTACCCAAGTGGCTGAAGGGGCGGCTTTGCTAAAGCTGTAGGGGGGAGCAATCTCCCGCGAGAGTTCGAATCTCTCTTCCTCCGCCAAGAGAAACAGTGGAGTCATTTGACGCCAAAAGAAGCGTGTAAAACGGTTCTTGTAAGGTGTAAGACTCCACTTTTTCTTTGGAAAAACCAATGTTCGAAAATAAATTACGCAGTATTATATCTTTTTGAACTAAATTAGCCTTTTTAAAACGTACGGCTAATGTATTAACTAAGTCGTTAAACTCTTGTGGGTTAATAGTACGTACCTCACTTTGGCGTAGTCGTTTCTCAAGATTCAAGCTGTCATTACTAACTTCTGATATTCTAACCATTATTGATGATATATCTTCCTCAGTCTGTTTAATTGCGGCTGAATCAGACAATCTACCTAATGCACTTGTTTGGTCGCGCCTGGTGGCCTGTAGACGTTCTAGCGTTAAGTTATTACGCACTATCGCGGCACGTACAGACTTCTTATCGGTATCAGAAAGTTTTTTAGTTTCCTGTAGGTAATTTTTGTAAACGTCTTTCGTAAGTCTTTTAGTTACTTGTTCTAGGACAGAGTCCATACTGTTAGCCATAACGCGCGCCCTTACATCACGCGGCTTCCTGCTACACATACTGTTGCGACATCTAAAATAGACGTAATATTTGCCGCCAGAACTCTTTGCGCGATATACACTCATGGGCCGTTCATCAATACAGACAGTACAGTAAAGTAGGCCCCTAAATGGTAGAAAATTACTCTGTTTTTGTTCTCCTCGTTTTTGGTGTCGGCTTATCTCTTGTACCTTATAAAAGGTTTCTTCATTTATCATGGGTTCAAAGGACACGGGAAGATTACGCAAGTCCGCTACTTGGTCTGCCTGTACTAGCACCCCATAATAAAAAGGGTCGTTAAACATTTTACTTAGTACTGAGGGTGTTATCTTCATAGTCCTGTATGCTTTGTCGCGTTTGTAGTATTTTGAATAACTTTCGCTATTTAAATATTCGGCAATAATAGGTAACTTTTCACCGTCTGCGCGCATTTTCCACGCCATACATATCAATTCAAAGTTGACGCCGTCCTTTCTGTATATACCTTCGTCATCACGCTTGTAACCATGTTTCGGTACACCACCAGACTTACCTTCCGTAAAGCTATGGCGCACTCCTCGCTTTACTTTAGTAGATAGGTCATCTGAATAATGCTTTGCGAATACGAATAACATACCTAGTAGCATTTTCCCGTTAGCGTCATTTGAGAATTGATGTGACACAAAACGCAAATCTTGTAATGTACTAGTATCTAAGAGGTAGATAATCTTACCTGATTCAACCGCATTTCTGGCTAATCTGTCGGGGTGCCAAGCAATTATGCCGTCAATCTCTCCACTCTTTACTTCTTTCAATAATTGCGTGAAGAGAGGGCGGTTATTAGGTGCTTTAGCAGACTTAGTTTCCCTTATAGGTGCGCCTAAAACTGTTAGACTAAGTCTTTCGGCAAGTTCTAAACATTCATTTTCCTGGTCATCGAGTGAACGCACTTGCTTCTCTGAGTCTTCAGATGACTTGCGTACGTATATTTTATAGCGTAGAGATGTGATGTCTATGCTATCTGTTGTGGACTCGTTCATATAGATATTATAGTTCAAAAACACATTACTGAAGTTATTATATTTAACCAGCTAATCTTTCTCTTTACATTTTTCGAACTCAGTTTGTTTAGATAATGGCTGGTTCGCGATATAATCAAAGAGTCTAGGTTTAAACAGTAGAACGCACGAAGTGCGTGGTATGCGCTAATAACGGGCAGCCACGTATAGATAGCAGGGTGCATACCCTTCTGTTTAAGCCTAGACAGCTAGTGGCTGTCCTTTTTTGTAGCCACAAATATTAACTTAACTAGGAGTATTTATGGCAAGATTAAACTTTGGATTATTTGGTTACAGGTTCAAAACTAAAGATGGGTTACTTACATATAAATCGGCTTATGGTAAGAGTGCTGTAGTGCGTATTTCTGATATCGATACAGTTACAACAGATACAGCAAAAGGTATGGGCAAAGCTAAATTAAAAATTATTGGCCGCGGTGCTACACTTGCAGAAATTACATTACCTAGGCCATGGGTAGAAAAAGCGCAAATGTTTATACTTAAACAACTACCAGAACGGAATAACCAGTAAAAAACCAGTAAAGTATTTAGCTTGTGGTTGCTATCTGTCGGGCAATCATTTAGAGTAAAATCCATTATTCTTTGTGGTGATTTTCACATTGTGCTTATGCTACAATTTAGATGAAAGGGTTTATAGCTATGAACATCAATGACGTATCAAAATGGTTTTTAACTAAGCAATCTATGACCAATAAAAAGGTTCAAAAATTGTGCTACTATTCTGTTGCCTGGGGACACGCATTAATGGGCAAATCTATTGTTGATGACTCAAAGTTTGAAGCCTGGGTACATGGCCCTGCTTCTCCTACACTCTATAAGACGTATAAAAAGCACGGCTGGAATGATATTCCAAAAGAGTCTGCTGCACCTACCTTTGACAATGATGTTAAAGAACTTCTAGAAGCCGTATGGTTTACTTATGGAGATAAAGACGGTAATGAGTTAGAGGTACTCTCACACTCTGAATTACCATGGGTTGAAGCGCGCAAAGGCTTGCCTGCTACAGAAAACTCAAGTAATGAGATTTCAGCAAAGACAATGTCTAGCTACTACAACTCTATTAAAACAGCAGAGTAAACCAGCCTCGTGATTCATAAAAATTTAACAGCTAATAATACCTCTCAAATGGGTGCACTACCCCTTACGAGTAGAAATACCGTACCTTTTTACTTGTCAATTAATCACCAACTTGATAACAATTATGACTTTAAGCACAAGAAATTGAGTAAAGGTAAGCTGAGTGAATTTCATGCATTTATTGATAAAGCGGTTGGAAAATCAATATCTGATGTTGAGAAATTATATAAACGGCCAACCGACACAAATGATAAATATGGTGCAAGCAAAAAACAAATAATTCATTTTCGTGTAAGTAAAGAATTTAGAATACATGGATTTTATAATAATCAAGGTTATTTTGAACTCTGCCGCCTCGACCCCAACCATAAAGTACACTCTTAGTTTGCGTATTCTAGTGCTTGGGCAATATGTCTGAGTTCGTTATCTGAAAGAGTAGATAAATTACTTGGGGTTTTGTTCATTGGCGGAGGCATTATGTATGAAAGTGCCTTTTCTGTGCTACTAATAGTATTTATTAATTCTCTTGATGACATACCCTCTAGTTCTCTAGATAACAGTTCCGCACTAGCCTTTTCAATAATCGCTTGATAAATTAGTTTACGCTGTTCAATACTGTCTAGCGTGTCATCATTACGTCTATTGTGCTTGTTGGCCACGTCTTGTTGTCTGTCATGACATAGCTTCATAACAGTAGGCTTACTAACTTTTGTGATAGCAGCAATATTATCAAAGCTAAGTCCTGTAGAACGTAACTCAATGATTTTATTGCTATCATCAACACTAATCATGGCTAAGCTATATCAAACTCTCTAGTGATGACTGTGTTCAAACCATTCTTCCTTAGTGTTAATGTATGTACGCCTATTGGTTTATCAGTAGTACCGCTTGTTTGAAATGCTAGTATAATCTCTGTTCCGTCCTCATCAACCATACTTACCTGGTCTTCACCGTTTAGGTCTACTTCACCTAATGTATCTAAGAGTCCAATGATACTCTTTGTAGTCTGTATGCGTTTTTCTGTTATTGCTTTTGCGTTCATATAACCCCCTTTTCTGTTTTAAAACCATATTCAATGCTGCCACTAATTATAGTCGATAACATGGCCTTAAACTGCCTAAGTCCTTGCATTACTTCCTCAAGACTAATAACCCTGCGTTCAATTAGAGTTTCTACTCCTCCGCCAAGTAATGACCGGTCGTAAGGCCGGTTTTTACTTGGCTGAATATGAACGATACGAGAACTCGTCCTTTTGCAAAGCAAAAGAGAGTTCGGTGCAGCGCAGAAAAGAAAGCACGGAGTATTTTCTTTTCAAGCAAACGGAAGAGCGAGCGAAGCGAGTGATATCTCTCTTCCTCTAGGTCATTTTTAATTGTTCCTATTCCGCTAGTGATATACTGAAACTAGTATGAATCCGCAGCAACCAGAACAACCAGCGTGGAATCAGCCTTCTGCTGCTCAGCCTGTTGATGAGCAGCCTGAACAATTTAGCGAACAAGACGAGGAACAACAGGGTGAACCAATCCCGGTAATCACATGGGAAGCGTCAGAATCAATTCATCATGAAAAAGACCGATTATGGTTTATGGCGATTCTAGCCGGTGGTGCAATATTAGCCTTGATATCGATCTTTTTGATCCAATCTATCACCTTTACCATACTGATCGTCGTCATGGTCATTGCGCTATTCGTCCTCGCCAAACGACCTCCTCGGGTGCTGCGCTATCAGCTCGACGACCGCGGGATCACGATCAATGAGAAGTCGTATTCGTTTCACGATTTTAAAGCCTTTGGTGTCGTCCAAGACGGTCCATTCTACTACGTATCACTGATCCCACTTAAGCGCTTTATGCCTGGCATAGACGTATACTTCCCAGAAGAATATGGCGAAGATATTGTTGATATCCTCGGTGAGTTTATCCCGATGAAGACAATTGAACACGACTTTTTAGATAAAATTACGAAACAACTTCGCTTCTAGCGGTTGTCGGGTCTGCAAAATTTTGCTATAATCACCTCTGTTCTTGCGCTCCGGCCAAGAAAGCACTTTCTATTTTAAAACAGTGATTTTTGGCTGAAAGTACATGTATTTTCAGTTGATGTTACTGATGTAGGCGTCATAAGATTTTCTTACGGCGTCAACGCGCACCCGTAGCTCTGCTGCCAAGGCGAAGCCGTTTAGAAATATTCAGCGTCGCTTTAGCTAGTTGAGCGAGGGGTGCAATAAGCACCCGTAGCTCAGCTGGATAGAGCGTCTGTTTGCGGTACAGGAGGTCACACGTTCGAATCGTGTCGGGTGTACCATATAAAAGAGATCTCGATAGAGGTCTTTTTTCTTGGTTTGTTGCGCAATCATTAATCTATATTTAAAACGAAAATGTGAGAGTATACTGAAATCACAACCATTAAGGAGGAAGATAGAATGAGTACATTAACCTTAGTCGCGGTAGTTCTGCTTATCGTCGGAGGCTTAAACTGGGGATTACTAGGTGCATTTGACTTCAACTTAGTAGATACTTTGTTCGGTGAAGGCTCAGCGCTAACACGAATCGTCTATGTATTAGTTGGCTTAGCAGCGGTTTGGAAAGCCGTTACCCTATTTACTGACAAATCGACAGTACACGGCGAGTAGTTCATTACACGTAGAAACAGGGCTCGATTATGAGTCCTGTTTTTAATTTGTACACGCTTGTACATCAGATCATAATTCCTTACTGCCATATTCTCTGCTATCATCCGTATATATGAATTCAGCAGCTCAGAACATTCAACGTATTTATTTAATGCTTATACTGGGAAACACTCTGGCAGCTAGCCTCATCTGGGGAATAAATACCCTATTTTTGCTTGATGCCGGCCTTAGCAATTTTGAGGCGTTTCTCGCCAATGCATTTTTTACTCTTGGTATGGTGATATTTGAAATTCCTACAGGTGTCATAGCCGATACGGTCGGCCGTCGAGCATCGTACTTGCTCGGTACGCTGACTCTTGCGGTGACGACTGCGGCCTATTTCTTTATGTGGCAAGCGGAGGCACCATTTGTACTCTGGGCAGTTGTTTCGATGTTACTAGGACTTGGGTTCACATTTTTCTCAGGTGCCGTTGAGGCGTGGCTCGTTGACGCAATGCAGGCTGTGAAATACGAAGGTGAGCTTGAGTCCGTATTTGGTAAAGGACAAGTAGTTGGTGGCATTGCAATGCTGGGTGGCTCGGTGCTTGGTGGTGTGATTGCGCAAGTTTCCTCTCTCGGGGTGCCGTATATACTTCGCGCTGTTGTGCTGGTTGGTCTGTTTGTGCTGGCCTTTGTGGTTATGAAAGATGTCGGGTTTGAACCAGACAAAAGCCAGAGGCCGCTAAAAGCCATGCGATCAATTTTTACTGCATCTGTACGCCATGGGCTCGGTAATCCACCGGTGCGCTGGATTATGCTCGCTGCCCCGTTTACTGCCAGCGTCGGGTTCTATGTGTTTTATGCCCTACAGCCATATCTTTTGCAGCTATATGGCAATGAGACTGCGTACAGCATTGCTGGCCTGGCAGCCGCGATCGTTGCTGGAGCGCAGATTGCAGGCGGTATGTTGGCTGGAAAAATTCGCCAGCTGTTCCGTCGCCGTACGACCGCAATCGTAGCAGCGAGTGTGTTATCTATCATCGTGGTGCTTGGCCTCGGGATAACGACGAATTTCTATCTAGCGTTAGTGCTTATGGCGGCATGGGGACTATTGTTTGCCGCTGTCATGCCAATACGACAGGCCTACCTCAACGGGTTGATACCGTCAAAGCAACGCGCTACGGTGTTGTCGTTTGATTCACTGATGGGTAATTCTGGTGGAATTGTGATACAGCCGGTGCTTGGACGGGTTGCCGATGTGAACTCATATGGACAGTCGTTTATCGTAGGAGCGGCAATCCAGATCATCGCCCTCCCCTTCCTGCTCAAAAGTCGGACATATGAGACTAAAGCAGACGGGGCAAAATCTGAATAATGCCCTACAATTTATTTAAATAATTCTTGAATATCTTGAAAATCTGATTTGATTGATCGCGAACTCAAGACGTTTTCCTCGAGAAACCGACTACGTTTACCTCGTAGCACGTCTTTAGCGACAAGAACAGCGACCAGCGGATAAGGAGTTTTCGCGGTTTCTACCAGGCCACTTACTTTGCTTGTGAAATCCGTAATTCGGGTTCGCTCGTCACTTGTTAACTTGCGGGGCATGAGACGGTTACTCAAGGCATACAATCCGATACCCAGCCCGATAGCAATGAGGTATATCGGTACGATGATGACGAGTAAAAGCCACCACCAGTTGCTGAGTTGGACGGCGAGAACGGCGGTGAGAGCAATGAGTACCGCCATGATCCCGCTGGCTACGAGGAGAACAAATTTTAGTAATCTCTGGAAAAAGATTGCCGTTACGGCTCTGGCTGCTGATATATGAGCTGACATATGTTTCAATTATACTAGATAGCAAGTGGAGAGGTGTCTGAGTGGTTTAAGGTGCCGCTCTCGAAAAGCGGTGTGTCCTCACGGGTACCGGGAGTTCGAATCTCCCCCTCTCCGCCAGGAGAGAGGCGGTCAGTCCATCTGGGCTGGCCGGTTCTCTCTTAGAGAAAAGATTTGAACGTAAGAGTTCGGTGTAGCGAGAAAGGAAACTCGTGCTTACACGTGTCCCTTTTGTGCGGAGGAGTCCGCTGGCTGGCGGACGATATCTCCCCCTCTCCGCTAAACTCACAAAATGTTATAATATATTTATGCAACCAAGTTTATTTACCAAAATTATCAACGGCGAGCTGCCGAGCTACAAGATATACGAAGACGAGCTGACGTATGCCTTTCTCAACATAAACCCTGTTCAGCCTGGTCACGTACTTGTGGTACCACGACAACAGGTCGATAAACTCGAAGATCTTGAGGATGAAGATTATGAAGCGGTGATGCGGACCGTGAAACTTCTCATGCAACACGTCCGAGATGAGCTACTCACCGAGCGTGTCGGTTTGCGCGTCGAAGGATTTGAAGTCCCCCATGCGCATGTCCACATCATCCCCTGTGATACAGAGGCGGACCTCATGAGTAAACCATATGAGGCCGGCGAAGATGAGCTTGTTGACATGCAGACCAGACTTACGTACTAAGACACTGTATTGACATATGATAAAGCTTATGCTAGTATAAGCGTATAACACCATGAAAACAAAAATAAAAAAGCTCACCACAACGTTATTCGCTAGCCTACTGGTCGTCTCTGTCTTTTTGACAGCAACTCACGCCAAAGACATAGTCAACACGCAACCCCTGAGAACGAAAGCACGTGCAATCGATACACAAGCGGCCCGCACGAACGATGATCCTGTCCAAAAATCCATGGGTGACCTCCATAGCCACTCTGATAAAACAATGCTCAAAAACTTTGCTAAATCAATGGGTGATACACCTTCACTGGCGACAAAACGAAGTGAAAAAGAAGAAGTCCTTGTCGAAGAGCAACCTCTGTCGGTACGTATGCTCGAAGCCTACTTTATGATGCAGCTTGCGTTTGCCTACTCTCGAGCCTAGCTGATTACTTCAAGTTCCTTTATAAGTTTTTTCTCGAGCTCAAGTTGTTCAGCAAGTTGTGCCCGTGTTTCATCGACGATCTTCTCAGGTGCTGATGCCACATAGCCCTGGTTGTCGAGACGTGTCTGCAACTTAGAGACCGCATCACGACAGTTTACGAGACGTAATTCAAGTTTTGTCTGGTGATCGTATAAGGTATCGGTATCGACGGAGATCCAAGCTTCGCGGTTTGGTACTGCCAGGCGGATACCTGTAGGTTGCTCTGTATGCTCAACGGCCTCAAGCTTGGCGAGTCGCTCGATGAGTCCCCTGTTGTCTTCGATGAGGGTATCATGTTCGTATAAGAGCGTTTGTCGGCCTCCAGGAAGCTCATTTGCAACGTACCTGGTCTCGATGACTAGCTGACGTATTTGGTCGAACTCAGCGGCCGAGATAGCGTCATAGCGGGTTTCTTCAGGCCAGGGTGCCCGGATGAGGAGCGTACGGTCAAATTTGAGCGTTGTCCAGATGGTTTCAGTGACAAATGGTGCAAATGGATGCGCAAGCTTGAGGCATGTCTCGAGGGCCCATGGGAGCATCCCCTCACCTGCTGATTCTTTGCTGGCCTCGATATACCAGTCAGCAATATCGTCCCAGATCAGATGGTATACAGCATCAGATGCTTCGCTGTAGCGGTAGTTCTCGATAAGCGTACCTATTGTCTTGGCCCCCTCGTTTAGCTGACGGATGACCCAGTGGTCAGCGGTGCTATTCGGCGCTGGGGTACGATCATCAAAGACACTGACCTTACCTTCGATAAAACGTGCCATATTCCAAAGCTTGTTACAGAAATTACGACCAGCGATCACTTTAGCAGTTGAGAAAGCTTGGTTTTGTCCAGCACTCCGACCAGCGATAACTCCCATACGGAGCGCATCCGAGCCGTATTCGCTCAGGATATCCATCGGATTGATGACATTGCCCTTGCTCTTGCTCATCTTTTGATTCTTTTCATCGTTGACCATCCCGTGCATATAGACGGTTTTGAACGGTACTTCATCAGTTCGATAGAGACCGAGCATAATCATGCGAGCTACCCATTGTCTCAAGAGGTCAGAGCCGGTTTCCATCAGCGCAGTCGGATAAAATCGAGCCAGGTCGCCATCAGTCAATTTGTCTGTCACGACGAACGGCCACTGCCCAGAGCTAAACCACGTGTCGAAGGTGTCTTCTTCACGACGGTAGGTCTTGCCATCAACTTTGATCTCTGGCTGGTCGACGCGAGTATCAAAGATCCAGTCCTCGGGGTCGGTGGTGTTTTGAAATGCCGGAATAGGTATGCCCCACACCTGTTGTCGACTGATGTTCCAGTCTCGCAATTGACCAAGATACGCGGTGATCTCTGTTGCCTTTGATTTCGGTAGGAACGATACATCCCCTGCTTTAATGGATTTGATTGCACGTTCAGCCAGTGGCTGGACTTTTACAAACCACTGATCCATAAGAAGCGGCTGGATGACGGTGTCACATTTGTAACAGTGACCAACTTGATGCGTGTAGTCTTCTGTAGAACGGAGTAATTCTTGGGATTCAAGCTGTAATAATATCTTTTGACGGGCTTCTTTGACACCCATACCTTTGACGGTAGACGGAGTATTGTCAGCCATAGTGCCATCAAAATTGATGACAGTTATTCGAGGTAATGTATGGCGTACCCCAATGTCAAAATCTGTTGGGTCGTGTGCCGGGGTCACTTTCACTGCCCCGGTGCCAAATGTGGGATCGATAGCATCGTCAGAGACGATTGGTATTTCACGCTCCATCAGAGGTACTTGGACTTTTGAGCCGATGAACTGCTTGTACCGCTCATCATCGGGGTGGACGGCAATCGCGGTATCTCCGAGCAAAGTTTCAGGTCTCGTGGTTGCTACAACTATTTCACCAACATGATCGATTAGCGGATACGCAATATTCCACAACTTACTCTTTTCTTCCTTATGGACGACTTCGATATCGGCAAAGCTTGTCTGATGTGTTGTACAGTAATTAACTATACGCTCACCTCTGTAAATGAGCTTATCATCCCACATTTCTTTAAAAGTATCGTAGACGGTATCTATCACCTTTTCATCAAGGGTAAACACTTGGTGATCCCAAGAAGCACTCGTACCAAGCGCTCGGAGCTGTAACTCCATGTCCCCACGGCGAGCCTCGACAAAGTCCCAGACTTGGCCGTAGAGGTCTTCTCGACTGTAGTCAAAGCGACTTTTCCCCTGCTCTGCAAGATATTTTTCGTAGACGACCCAGGTTTCAAACCCAGCATGATCAGCACCCGGGATAAACACCGCATCATCACCCTTCATCCGGTGATAGCGTACAGATATATCTTTGAGATTCATATCGAGAGCGTGACCAGCGTGCAGATTACCATTTGCATTTGGCGGCGGCATGACCACACCGTATGGTGTGCCCTGGCCAGTTGGTGCAAATGAGTGAGAGGCCTCCCAGAGGCCATAGATTGTTGGCTCGTATTGTTTTGGATCGTACGTCTTCGGTAAATTCATGCTGAGTGTGCCCACAATCTTGAGGTATTTTGTTTCACGTGAAGTAAAAAACCATAGGGTACCTAAGGTTACATCATCTCAAATGCCCTTCCCTTTTTGCTTTTTTCAACACGTGTTTATTTCTATAACTAGTATATCATAGGGTATTTATGGCTGTCAGCAGGGGTGGGGCTATGCGTGAGAAGCCCAAGCGGTTTTGGTCATTGATAAACTTGGGATAACATCAAGCTGACGGGGGTCAACAGGGGCGACGGATTGTGACATGTAGTAGGCTAGGCTCGCTATCATCGTGGCATTGTCGGTGCACAGACTCATAGGCGCATATTCGATGGAGATTGGCAGTGCAGCCGTGAGTTGACGACGAAGCTCTTGATTGGCGGCGACACCCCCCGCAATGACAACCGAGGCAGGGGAGTGCTCATGAAATGCTTTGAGAGTTTTATCTACCAATGTCTCGATCGCTACACGCTGGAAACTAGCAGCAATATCAGCTCGTAGCTCATCTGTTACACGCTCTGGCAGTTGATGGGAAGGAAAGGTGTGATCGACGCCGCATTCTCGTTGTACCGTCCGTAAAACAGCAGTCTTGAGACCAGAGAAACTGAAGTCATACACACCATCCATCCGAGCTTTGGGGAATGTAAATCGATGGGCATCCCCGGACTCGGCAGCCTTTGCAATCGATGGCCCACCAGGGTAGGGGAGCCCTATGATTTTGGCAACTTTATCGAATGCTTCGCCGACAGCATCATCTTGGGTTTGTCCCAGTAGTTTGTAGTCACCATGGCCGTGAAATAGTGCGAGTTGAGAGTGCCCACCAGAGACGATTAGAGCCAGGAGGGGGAATCGTGGCTGTAGGGCAGGGAGGGTAAGGGGAGTTTTTAGTTGTTGCTCGGTAATAAAGTTGGCGTATACATGGCCCTCCACGTGGTGCACTGCATACAGTGGTTTGTCACGTAGTAGCGCTATCGTCCGTGCAGCCAGTGATCCAATCAAGAGACTACCGACAAGCCCTGGCGCGTAAGTGACGCCGATTGCATCAATATCGTTCCAGGAACACTGTGCTTCATCAAGTGCTTGTTGGATAACAGGTAGGACAACTTCGATATGAGAACGAGCTGCTACCTCTGGTACGACACCTCCATACACAGCATGGATATCAATCTGGGTCTGGACGACAGTACTCAGTACGCGCGTACCGTCCTCTACAACAGAGGCTGCTGTCTCATCGCAACTTGTCTCTATCCCAAGTATCTTCATTGGTCATAGTATAACAGATTGAAATTACTGTTCTGACCCCCTATTTCATTTTTCATATTTCATTTTTCATGCGATTATAGAGCAATGAAAGAATCATTGGTGCGCAAAGTTAGACAGTTCGCGCCCACTCCAATCGTCAATGGTCTCGAGGAAGTGTACAGGCGTTCACGGGTGCATGCTATCTCAGCACGCTACGGATATCCGGCTCGTGATCTGAAAGTCGTGGCTGTGACTGGGACAAATGGCAAAACCACGGTCGCCAACTACGTCAACGAGATATTCAAGGCCGGTGGGTTTACGACGGCGATGTTCACCACGGCGGTGATAGAGATAAATGGTGCGCGCAAGATCAATGATCTCAATGCAACGGTCGCCTCAACCAGTGAAATGCAAAAATTCTTCCGTGAAGCCCGTAAAGCCGATGTCGACTATGTCGTCCTTGAGGTTACATCGCATTCGCTCGACCAGCACAAACTTGCGACGGTACCAATAGAATGTGCAATTATGACAAATCTGACACAAGATCATTTGGACTATCACAAGACGATGGAACGGTACGCAGCTGCCAAGTCGAAACTATTTGCCAATCATCCACGATTTGTTGTCCTCAATGCCGATGATGAGTGGTACAGCTACTACAACAACTACGAGGCAGGTGAGCACAAAATCAGTTATGGCGCCTCTGACCAGGCTGATTGTCAGATCAAGCGCGTGAAACTATACAAAAAAGGCTCTGAGGCCCAACTGGTCTTTGACCGACAGACAACGCTCGAACTGGCGACTGCACTACCAGGCAAATACAACGTCTACAATATGACCGCCGCAGCATGCGCTGCCTACCTGATGTACGTCAAACTGGAAGCCATCCAAGAAGGAGTCGCTAACCTCGACGGCGTGCCCGGCAGGTTTGAATACATCGAGACAGATAAACCATATGATGTGATCGTTGACTATGCCCATACCCCAGATGCACTTGAGAAATTGCTTGAGGCGGTGAAGGGGATAACCAAAAATCGCGTCATCTTAGTCTTTGGAGCTACTGGCGATCGCGACAAGGCCAAGCGACCAATCATGGGTGATATTGCCGCACGGATGGCTGATAGGATCTTTTTGACAGATGAAGAAAGCTACAACGAAGACGCTGGTACAATTCGACAAATGGTTATGGAAGGTATTGTTGCTGGTGGTGGCGAGCCAAAGACGGAGGAGATCGCTGATCGACGTGACGCTATCTCCAAAGCGATGAATGTTGCTCGTGCTGGCGATACTGTCCTGATAACAGGGATGGGACACGAACAATTCCGCATCGTTTTGGGTGAACGATTACCGTGGAACGACGGTGATGTGGTTCGTGAACTTGCCGTAGCGGGTAAAAAAGACGACAAACCTGACGCACCAGTTGCTAAACAGGATGAAAAACCTGAAGCAAAAGAAGAAGCACCTGAGAATTCAGATGCTTCGGACTTTTTGGATTAGATTTTTAAATTATTGAACGTCTACGCTGCGACGTGCTAAAACGTCATCTCGTTCTTTTGGCAACATGAAGGTGCCTGATTTGTCGAGTACGTATACTGCGCGTTCGGCGACTGCTCCAACTTGACGAGCTGTTTCTGCAGCTGATCCTAGGATCTCGTCGTCTGTTTTGGTTTCTTGGGTGTGTGTTTGTGGTGTTTCCATAATTACATCTTAGCATAAAGCTAATGATTAGTCAAGTGTCGGCATATCTTCTATTGGTACTGCTGCTGTGGTGAGATTGTCCTTTTGTAGCTGGTAGAGGCCACATGCGTCATACAATGCCGCATCCTGCTTCGTTATAAAGTCTTGTCGTGTTTGTATGCTCGATAAGTCACCATGCACAACCTTAGTTGCTTCCAACGAAGATTTATCTTTGATAGAGGCAGCAAGTCCTTCGGTGACAAGATCTAAAGCTCGAATAGAAAGAGCGTTCACACAGGCTTCGGCTGCTATACAGCCTGAGCGGCATTCAAATCCATTTTCAGGCGAGTGTTGTTGCATATTTGTATATTATAACACACACAATACAAAAAGTAAATAGACTATAATCTTTAGTATTGATTGGGTAGAGGAGAGATATGAACACAGAACAATTACATGATCACTTATCTGATGCTGCTGTCGCGAATATAGAAAAATGGTTGACTGAACCAAAGTATGCCGAATATAAAGATGAGCTGAATGCCATGATTGAAAAAAGTGAATGGCAAGCGCTCGAGGATGCTTTCTTTAAGGTTATCGAGTTCGGCACAGGTGGTCGTCGAGGGACTACGGGAGTCGGCTCGAATCGTATCAATCGAGTAACAATTGGTGAGTCAACGCAAGCACTGTGTCAATACGCACTGACTTTTGATGAAAATGCAGCCTCTAAGGGCGTCGTCATCGCCTGTGACACGAGATTAAGCTCAGAAGAGCTAAGTACGTATGCGGCTAGTGTCTGCGCTGCAAACGGCTTTAAAACCTATATTTTTGAAAGTTTTCGCTCTACCCCGGAGCTCAGTTTTGCAGTTCGTCACCTTGGCTGTGCCGCGGGGATCGTGATCAGTGCAAGTCATAATCCTCCTGCTGACAATGGCTTTAAAGCGTATTGGAGTGACGGCGGTCAATTGGTTGCGCCGCATGACAAGGGAGTCCTCGCAGCTGCCGACAAAATCACCGAAATATTTAGCACCGGCTACAGTACAGCGGTCAGTAATGGCCAGATCACCGTCATCAGTGAGGAGATCGATACTGCCTACATCGATGCCGTGCTTGCGCAAGCAGAAGGTAGCGACCGAGATGTAACTATTGTCTATTCACCACTCCACGGAGCCGGCCAGAGGAATACATTACCAGTGCTCGAAAAAGCTGGGTTCACTGTCTCTTCGGTAGTAGCCCAAATGGTGCCAGATGGACATTTCCCGACGATAGAGAATGGCAAACCCAATCCTGAGGAGCGAGCTGCCAATGACCAGGCAGTCGCACAAATGATGGCCGAAAAAGCTGATATCGCCGTCACAAACGACCCAGATGCAGACCGAATCGGCGTCATGGTTCGCCATCACGATGCGCCGGTCTACCTGACGGGTAATCAATCTGCAGTGCTCGCAGCAGAATACACCCTTCGTAAAAAACA
Organism: Saccharimonadales bacterium (SeqCode); assembly: GCA_039916485.1. Classification (GTDB taxonomy): domain Bacteria; phylum Patescibacteriota; class Saccharimonadia; order Saccharimonadales; family Saccharimonadaceae; genus JAPUDQ01. The sequence continues at coordinate 24,048 of JBDSLH010000017.1, forward strand.
TGAAAAAAGTGAGCTAACCGGTAATGAATTTATTGCAAAAACAATCGTGACCACGGACATGTTTACAGCGCTTGCAGATGCATACCACGTGAAATGTTATGGCAATCTCCTCATTGGGTTTAAATACATCGGTGAGTTGATCCTCAAACTCGAAGGCAAAGAGACATTCCTGATCGGTGGAGAGGAAAGCTACGGTCTCCTAAAAGGTGATTATGCCAGAGACAAAGATGGTGCAGTCGGCGCATTACCACTGGCGGAATACGCTGCCGAGCTGAAAAAAGATGGCAAAACGCTCTATGACCGACTGCTTGAACTCTATGCGGAACACGGTGTCTATATCGAGCGTCTCGATACTGTTGAATGCCCGGGTGCAAATGGCTTTGAGCAGATGCAGCACATTATGAATACGCTGCGCGCAACGCCTATTACTGAGATCCATGATCAGACGGTTACTGCAGTTATCGACTATCAGACGCTCATCCGGACTGATCTCTCGACACGTGAAACAACTAAAGTCGATTGCATCACAGGCAATGTTATTGTACTAGAATGCAACAATGATCCTCGCTGTCGATTTACGATCAGGCCAAGTGGCACGGAGCCAAAGCTTAAGATATACAGTCAGTGGTACGAAGATGTCACGAGTGATGTCGAGGCACAATACGGAGGACTATCTCATAAGCTTGAATCTCTCGGTGAATCTCTCGAGGGGATTTTACTTAGTATATAAAAAACTCACGATTGATAGTGAGTTAAATAACTGACGACGAAATAATCTTGGAATGCCCGGCTCCCAGTTTCCACGAAGGAGAACTGAGAGCCGGTGCATCCGACATGCTGAGGGTCAGGCGACTGCCTGCTTGAGGCGGCGGCGCTCGGCCAGCTGGTCGGTGGACCGCAAGGCCGAACGGTGCTGCGCGACGGTGTCGTCGTACCAGTCGGTGTTCTGCCCCGGGAGGGGCGTGCCGACGAGCCGCTTCTCGCAGACCTCGACGAAGGCCTCACGCATCTCGATGATGATGGCGGACTTCGTGAGGCCTGCCGGCAGTGAGCCGTCGCCGTTGACGAGGGAGCGCACGTAGTCGCACATGAGGTTGCCGACAGCCGGTGAGGTCGTGTGTGCTTCCTTGATGGCGACGACGGCGGTGCCGAAGTCGTCCATGAGGTAGCCCACGGCGAACTCGAGTGCCTCGTCGGCGGTCACGGGCGTGTAGGTGGAGGCCTTCCTGCGGCCACGCGTCGTCTTGCGAGCTCCGGTATTGCGGTGTGACGCCTGATTGGCCATGATGGCCTCCTTGCCCCTCTGTGAGGGATGGTCGGATGCGAGTCCACGGGTGTGAACCATATCTATACAGTAGCATAAAAACGATATAAAGTCAATAGTAACAACACGAAATTAGCACTCTCACTTGACGAGTGCTAATTTGTTTGGCTACAATAGGTGTACTAGTCAAAACTAAGAAGAGGAAGCACATGTCACACGCATTAACACCGTTATCTGACCGCGTGATTGCCACGCGCGAAGAAACAAGCTCACGAACTGCGAGCGGATTGTATTTACCTGACAGCGCTAAAGAAAAGGCAATTGTTGCCGTTATTGAAGCTGTAGGGCCGGACGTAAAGAGCCTTAAAAAAGGCGACCGAGTTGTTTACAAAGAATATTCTACGACTGAAATTAAAGTTGATAACACTGAGTACATCATCCTTAAAGAAGAGGACGTACTCGCAAAGGTAGGTAAATAATGGCTAAAAAAGTATTTTACGATGATGATGCTCGGACTCGCGTACTCGGTGGGGCAAAAGCACTGTATGACGCGGTCAAAGTAACGATGGGCCCGAAAGGCCGTAATGTAGTCATACAGAAAAGCTATGGCGCTCCTACGGTCACTCACGATGGTGTCACGGTGGCTGAGGGAGTTGATCTCCCAGAAGTCGATGACGAAACACTTGGCTACAAAGTCGGTGCAGATCTGATCAAGCAAGCTGCTAGCAAGATGAACAAGGTCGCAGGTGACGGTACAACTACTGTAACGGTGTTAACCTACAACATCCTGCATGAAGCCAATCGCCTCATCGCCGCAGGACACAACCCTATGGAATTACGCCGTGGTGTCGAAGAAGCTGCAGCAGAAGTACTCAAAAGCCTCGAAAAGATGAGCGAGCCAGTGACCGGTAAAAAAGGCCGTGTCGCTGAAGTCGCTGCGATCTCAGCCGGCGATCAGTCGATCGGTGAGCTCATCGCAGACGTGATCGAAAAAGTTGGTGCAAATGGTGTTGTCACCGTCGAAGAAGGCCAAGGCCTCCATATGGAGTCTGAAGTCGTCGAAGGCTTCACGTTTGACCGAGGGTATAGCTCGGCATTGATGGTCACTGACGTCAATCGACAAGAAGCTGAATACAAAAACCCTGCTATTGTCATCACGGACAAGAAAATTAGCTCAGTCAGTGAAATTTCACCACTCATCGAGCGGATCGCTCAGTCTGGTAAAAAAGACTTAGTGTTGATCGCTGAAGATGTCGAAGGCGAAGCCCTGGCTATGCTGGTGCTCAACAAGCTTCGCGGTGCATTTAACACCGTCGCGATCAAAGCCCCAAGCTTTGGTGACCGTCGTAAAGAAACATTGCAAGATATTGCAGTCTTGACTGGCGCAACAGTTATCTCTGAAGACATTGGTCTAACATTTGAAAATGCTGATCTCGGCGTGCTCGGCGCTGCTCGCAAAGTCCTCGTCAGCAAAGATGCAACCACGATCATAGAGGGCGCTGGTACGGTCGCTGACGTCCAAAACCGCGTCGTTCAGATCCACGAACAGTCTGCGAATGCAACATCTGAGTATGACAAAGAACAGTATGACAAGCGTGCTGCGGCTCTCGAAGGTAAAGTTGCCGTCATTAAAGTAGGTGGTGCGACTGAGACTGAAATCGAAGAAAAGAAATTCCGCGTTGATGACGCTGTCGCTGCGACTAAAGCCGCTCTTGAGGAAGGTATCGTTGCAGGTGGTGGTGTAACTCTTGTTAACCTTAGTGATGGTGTAACTATCAGTGGCGCAGATTCACAAGCTGCCGGTCGGAGCATCCTCAAACAAGCACTCTTGCAGCCGTTCCGACAGCTGATGTTGAACGCAGGGCTCAATGCAGAGGCGCTACTCGCCCAAGTGCAATCCGCAAAATCAGGTCAGGGTATCAATGTCATGAGCCCAAGTAAGTTGGTTGATCTCAAATTAGCAGGTGTTGTCGACCCGGTTGCGGTGACTCGACAAGCTATCCAAAATGCCGTATCAATTGCAGCAACTGCAATGACGATGGGCGCACTGGTTGTAGATATTCCGAAAGAAGAATCAGGAGCTGGGGGTGGTATGCCTGGCGGTATGGGTATGATGTAGCAGTCGATGCTTATTAAACAAAAAGAGGCCAATAGAAGCCTCTTTTTGTTTGTGGCAACGAAGGGGATTTATCTGATAAAATATTGACAAATATACAAATATAATATATAATAAATAAATATGGCAAATTATGAACATGACATGTACTTTCCTGGTGAAGCCCTTGACCCGGAACAGTATGAGATCGAACCTGATGAGTTCAACTCACTAGATGGTGAGACCTCACCTTCTGGCTATGGTCGATTCGTAAGACAGTTACGTATCGAAGCAAGAGAAGTTATTGATGTGCTTGATGGTCCAGATACGAAGTATCTGAGTCTTGAGACCGAACAACTACTTGCAACACAGATTCAGGCTGGCATTGCTGCACAGCAAATGCGCGATAAAGGAAGCGAAGATAACACCCGACAGGATGAAGAGATTGCTGCAGGCGAGCGAGCAAAGCATTTACTTGTGACGGCCAACCTCCCCTTCGCCGCTTACTGTGCGCGGGCATCAATGGGTATTGCCCAGCACACAACAGGAAGAGTGCCATCAACAACAGGGAATTATTACGGCTTTGAAAACGCTCCTGGAGCTATCAAGAAATTGAGTCGATTTGCGAGGCCAAATGCATCACTAGAAGACCGAACACAAGTAGCTATAGAAGCAATGTTTAAAGCAGCTGATAAATTTAAAGATGACCGAGGGGCACGATTCACAACATTTGCGGTATGGGATATAGGGAGAACGCTTGAAAAGCACCTCACAACTGAGAATGCAGGCTGGGATGTCGCAGACCATATTTTAAAAAAATACGAAGAAGCGTTACGTGAAGAGCAGGAATATGGAGTCTTACCTCATATACAGCATATGTCGGGGGAGGGAAGGTACCACGATGGCTTACACCCACTCCAGGTTTTTGCTGGTATGGATGGTGTGCCTCTTGATACTATTCAAGAATTTGCACCTGAAGAAGATGATATCTTTAGTGACCCAACCCCACTTGGTATAGAGGATCTTGTAATCGATCAAAACGTAGTAGAGGCTAAGGAGATTATAGAGAGAGACGCTACAAGAGAGATCATTTCTGTTTTAGACACGCTTTCTGACAAACAAGCCGGAACGGTATCAATGCGCTTTGGCATTGATAATGGTGAGCCTAAAACATATGATGAGATTGGCAAAGTGTACGGTGTTACAAGAGAGAGGATTAGACAGATTGAATCAGTATCAATGAAAAAATTACGCCACCCGAGTAGGTTTGAACCTCTTAGGGGCTATTTGGATGACGGAAGTCCTGTCAACGAGAGCATGATCGCTGATAGACGGCTACTTGGTCAACTTGTGGCAGGCGCAGCTAATCTGCGGACTACAAAAACAAATATTGTTTCTCATGCGGCGGAGGTGCCTATCGTACATGGGACACCAACACGTGATCCAGGTCTCGAACCGTGGCAGGTGTACGCAAATGAACCGTGGAATCTCGAATCTGCAGACAGGGTATAGCTTTAAAGCTGTGGTTGGCCAGCAGCAGGGTTACTAAAGTAGTCGATCTCTTTGACAACGTCGAGGAGAGCTTCGGCTCGCTTTGAGTCATCAGTGATACTTTTTGCGGCATCGTAAGCACTTTGGACAAGCGTTTTGTCATCTGTTGAGCGAATGATGAGCAGTAATGTGTCGAATTTCTCGTCAGCCGGGAGATCCAGCTTGTCGACAAGTGGTCGTAACTCTGCGAGGGCATCCTTTTTGATAGACTCGAGGCCAGGATCGGTTACTTGGGTAGATGGAGTGTTGCTACTGTTGTCTACTGGACTGATAACGGGCTCGATAGGATCAAGTGGTGCAGGGGTTTGAACAGGGTCGGTTGGCATAGCAGGGGTTGTCGGTTCAAATGCTAATCCTTGATCTTGTGTTGGTGCTGGAGCAGATTGGATCGGTGCATCCTGCATACCCTCAAGCACTTTCGCTAGCTCGGCGTCATCTGTCATCGGTTCTACAGTCTTATCCATGGTCCCACCCCTTAAAATCGTTATGATAAATCGTTATGCTTACTGTATCATAGTAGGAGCGAGCGAGTAAAGATTTGAACTCCGTTCAAGGTCTTTCGAGCCGTGAACTTCGTATATCTCTGATATAGATGGAGTGGGCTAAGAGAATATACACATACGCTAAAGCCTAATAGTAAAGGGAGTTTTATGGACATACTTGATAACCAAAATGTGATTGCTCAGCGAGACACTCAAGACGCTCTCGGGCTTGCTGCAGAAACAACCTCTCAACTCGTACATGATTTTGAGTTCTCTGCACCAGACCATGCCGACATACATGCTGTTGTATTTGCTGGTATGGGGGGTAGTGCACTACAAGCAGAATTTGTAAAAACATGGCCAGAACTCAATATCCCATATGTTATTTCCAAAGATTATGAGCTGCCGGCATTTATCAACGAACATACGCTTGTTATCGTCTCTAGCTACTCTGGTAATACTGAGGAAACATTGTCTGCACTAGATATCGCGCTTCAGCATAATGCTCAAATAGTCGTAACTACCGGGGGGGGTAAACTCCAAGAAGCCGCGGAGCACCATAATCTCCCACATATTATCGTTCCCAAAGCCGTCCAGCCGCGCATGGCGGTCTTTTATGCGTTTCGGGCGTTGCTAGAGGCGCTTGTTGCATACGGGCTGGCTGAGGAGAGCTCACTTGATACGCTCCAAGTAGCCAGTAGTAATCTGCAGCAACATGTCGTCCAGTGGACGAAAGATGTCGAGACTGAGAACAATCCTGCAAAGCAACTCGCTCTCAAGCTTATGGGTAAAACGCCAATAATATACTCAGGACCAAAGATGGCGCCAGCAGCCTATAAATGGAAAATTAGTTTTAATGAGAGTGCAAAAAATACATCGTGGTATGGTACTTTTCCTGAGTTTAATCACAACGAGTTTATCGGTTGGAGTTCGCACCCAGTAGAAAAACCGTTTGCGGTGATTGATCTACATTCAAACTACGAACATCCACGCACAAAGTTGCGGTTCGAAGTGACGGATCGGTTGCTTTCAGGAATGCGACCTAAGGCTATACCTATTACTGCCGAGGGTGAGTCTGTCATCGAACAGATGCTTTACCTGACATTACTGGGAGATTTCGTGTCAATATACTTAGGACTACTCAATGGGGTTGATCCAAGCCCGGTCGCTTTAGTCGAAAAATTTAAAAAAGAGTTGGACGCATAAGTGATGCCACCTCTAAACATCGACACTTCGAGTTTTTCTAATGATTCCTATGTAAAGCGGGTCGAGAAGCCTTGGGGATACGAGATACACTGGGTACCTGAGCACGCTCCATATATAGGCAAGATATTGCATATCAACCAAGGTGCACGACTCAGTCTCCAGCTGCATGATGAAAAACAAGAGAGCTGGTTTCTCATGTCAGGAGATGCAACCGTTATTTGGGAAGATCCACAAGGAGTATTGATCGAAACACGTCTTGAAAAAGGTGTTGGTTATACGACGAGGGTTGGTCAAAAGCATCGTCTTACAGGTGTAACTGATTGCGATATTGTTGAAGTTTCTACACCAGAATCAGGCACAACGTGGCGACTCGAAGATGATTATTCTCGACCAGATGAGACTCCCGAGCAACGGAAACGGGAACGCGGCGAGCTGTAACTATTCGTATTGTCGGAGGGCTTCAATAGGATCTTTTTGTGAGGCTTTGACTGCAGGGTAGAGCCCGAATAAGATGCCAACACCGAGAGCTAGCCCCATGGCTATGCCGACGATTCCCCAGGTCAGCGCTGGCTGGAACGAGAAGAATGTTGCAATGAAAAATGCGATGATATAGGCACTGAGTAAACCGATAATCCCACCGACAACCGTCATTGTGAGTGACTCGATGAGGAACTGCCATAGGATCTGACCATTACTTGCACCGAGAGCCTTGCGTATGCCGATCTCACGGGTTCGTTCGATGACAGATACAAGCATAATATTCATGATACCGATACCACCGACGATGAGGGCAACTGCAGCCACAGCGGCCGTAATAAATACGATCAGGTCGTAAAATGCATTGGCAGTGATGGCGGCATTTTTGCCTTCGACAACAGTGAAGTCACGCTCGCCATCATGATTGTTTAGAAGAGTTGTGTCGATTTCTGCAGCGGTCTTACCGATCGTGGTTGCATCATTTGCTCGCATGATCATCTGACCAATTTGAGCGATTCCTTGGTTGAAACTTTTGCCATCTTCGAGGCTAATAAAGACGCTTTTGTCGATGTTGACGCCGACTGCATTGATCGGAGCACCAGTGCTTTTTATTACCCCGATGACGGTATGCGGTCGACCTTTGACAACTATTTCTTGGCCACGTGCTTGATCTGTGCCGATAAGATCGATAGCAGCGTGATTACCGAGCACAACAGTGTCGCGGTTGGTTGTCTCGCTGACGAACTGACCAGATGCAAGTTTGAGTTTCAGGAGGGTGACAAAGTCTGGGTTGGTCGCGATGATCGGGGTGCCTTTTACCTGCTGATCTTTGTATTTGACAGTACCGTTGATGAACATAATAGGCGCTACTGCATCTGTTTTCTTGAGGCCTTCGATTGATCTAACATCGCGCTCAGTCAGTGTCGACGCGGAGTTGTTGGTAAATGGCGTATATGCGCTGAGGGCTGTCCGCTGATCGATGCCACCAGGCTTTGCGAGGATAATCCCATTGTCGAGACCAGTGATCTGGTTTGCAATTGTGCGTTTTGCACCTTCGCCGAGTGCTAAGACAAGTGTAATAGATAGTACACCGATAATAATCCCAAGCGTCGTGAGCGTGGTACGGACACGGGTGCTGCGGAGGCTTTCCATGGCGACGCGGATATGGCTCGATACTATCATGATGTACCTCGTTTGCGAGTTGTTTTTGCTGCACCAAGTGGTCGTTTGGCGCTCGGATCAATTTCTGGCTCAGGGTGTTTGGTATCACGTGCAATTCGGCCGTCAAACATGTGGATGATACGCGTAGCGTAGGTGGTGAGGTCTGGGTTGTGGGTCACCATGATAATGGTGTTGCCACGGCGGTGAATGTCACTGAGCTCCGCCATAATGAGTTCTGATGCCTTGCTATCGAGGTTACCGGTCGGCTCATCTGCAAGGATAATGCTTGGCTTGTTGACGAGAGCTCGAGCAATTGCGACCCGCTGAAGCTGGCCACCACTAAGTTGAGTGGGCATGAAGTATTCACGCTCAGAAAGATCAAATGTTTTGAGCAGTCTGCTTGCAGCTTTGAGTTGGCGGTAGCGCGGCATGTTGGTGTAGGTGAGTGGTAGCGCGACATTGTCGATAATCGTCATGCGTGGAAGCAAATTAAAACTTTGGAATACAAATCCAATCTCGTGTGAACGGATATATGCACGACGTCGTGATGGGATGCTGTCGACA
>JBDSLH010000018.1:0-12567 GCA_039916485.1 Saccharimonadales bacterium (SeqCode)
TGCTCGTCCGGTACCAAAACAGGTCCACATGACGGACAATTGATGATCGGGATCGGTGCTCCCCAATATCGCTGACGACTAACTGACCAATCACGGATCTTGTATGTTGTCTTGGCATTGCCAACGCCTTCACGTTCGAGATGCTGGATTATCATATCTCGAGCTTCTGCCGAATTAACGCCATCGAATTGGCCTGAGTTTTGGAGTACTCCATCGCCGGTAAATAGTTCGTTATCAGGAGATATTATGACTTCAACAATAGGTAAATTAAATTTAGCTGCAAACTCATTATCACGCTGGTCGTGGGCAGGAACTGCCATGATTGCACCCGTGCCGTAGCCTCCAAGGACATAGTCGGCTACCCATATCGGCATCTTTGCACCATTCATCGGATTGATGGCATAGCTACCCGTAAATACACCTGTTTTGTCCTTACCTTCACTTTGGCGTTCGATCTCGGTCTTTTTCAATGAATTTTTGACATATTCATGAACTGGACCAGACTGTTCATCCGTAGTAAGGGTATCGATTAGTTCATGCTCTGGCGCGACCACCAAAAATGTTGCTCCAAACAATGTATCAGGCCGAGTAGTAAACACAGTCACACTGTCTTCCGAGCCATCTACAGCAAATGTAACCTCAGCACCGACACTCCGCCCTATCCAGTTCTTTTGGGCGGTTTTGACAACATCAGACCAGTCAAGAGCATCGGTTGCTTCGAGCAGATCATCAGCATATTCAGTTATCTTAAAGAACCACTGCTTCACTTCTTTTTTCTCTACGATCAGATCATCTGCACCATCATGACGCCAACACTTACCATCGATCACTTGCTCGTTTGATAAAACCGTCTGACATTTTGTGCACCACCACTGCATACGAGAATCCTGATACGCGAGGTCATGTTTGTACATCTGAGAGAAAATCCACTGAGTCCACTTATAATAACCTGGCTCGTGGGTACTGATTTCTTTACTCCAATCATTACTCCAACCCAAAGCTTTATAAGCCTTTCGGTAAGCAGGAATTAATTGCAGCATGCTGTCTTGAGGACTTATGCCCTCTTTGATAGCTCTGTTTTCGGCAGGCAATCCAAATGAGTCCCAACCAACAGGATGATAGCTCTCGTAGCCTTGCTGTCGCTTATAGCGCGCCATCACGTCAGATATAGTAAAGTTCATTGCATGACCAATATGCAGATTACCGCTTGGGTAATTGAACATACTCATCGCCACATACTTAGGCTTGTCAGACGCGAGGTCAGTCTTGTATACCTGGGTATCGTCCCAGATTTGCTGCCATTTTGGCTCAATTTCAGCAGGGTTAAAGCGATTCATACTCTAAAGTATAGCAAATTTGTCCCTGATGTATCTCTATAGATCGTCAAGTGGCATTGGTTCTGTCATGTCACCATATAGGGAGCTTGTGGCTGCCGTAGTTTCTTGCTGTAGCTCGATGATTGATTTGTCAGCTTTTGGGATAGTCACAGTAGGATTAGTATTCAATTTCGGCTTGAACTCAACCGTTGATGTTCGCTTGTTTTCTGTAGACTTCATACTCAGTTTGACTGGCTCATGGGACCAGACTCCTACCCAATAATCAATGGTACCCTCGGGTTTAGAGTCACTGTTGCTGGTTTTCTCTTTCGCTGCTTCATCTAGTTGTTTAGCAATGTCTTCTGACACGCAGTCATCAATTGCTTTAACGAGGGTGAGGGTTTTTGCTCCACTGAGGAAATCTTTTGCCTTTGCTTCGTCTGGCTTGAGTTGGTAGTGATTGCTATAAACGCCCTCAACTGTCTCGGTACCTACTTGTGTAACTTTGATAAATGGATATTTGGCAAACAGTTTTTGGATCTCATTTTGCTGTGAACTGCTCTTTTTAAATTCTGTCACTTTTCCTTCGACACAGCTGAGCTCTTTGTCTTGTGAATCAGTCCCACTTAGTTTTTGGAGATCTGCTTGAGAGACACTAATCCATTTGTTATCTACAGCATCCACAACACCTGCAAACATCTCTCCGTACAGAGCCATGCTTGGGTCAGATTTAGCGACCGCATCAAGCGTTGTTCGTAAATTTTCTAGTTTTATGTAAGCAGTTTGCGCTTTGTCGGCAGCAAATGAACCTTTTATATCTAAAGCAGGCCCGCTACCTGTAGATTTGACACTGGCAGTTCCGCTTAGTTCATTGGCTTCGTTTTGAGCATATGAAAAGGCGACGTTATTTGATGATTCACCAGATGGTATCACCATTGTTGCTGAGCCTTGAGATGATTTTGCTGTCGCAAATTTCATAAACGAATCTGATACTACATTTTCAGGTTTGTTATACCAGAGACTAAATACAGCAAATCCTAGTAGTAGGAGTGCAGCAACAACTGCACCAATGATAATAAACAGCTTCTTCCGCGAGTGCGGTGCTGAGGCAAAAACTGGCTGCACTGGTGTCTGAGTGAGTGTTTCAGGTGTAGGTGAGGCCGTTTGGGTCGTAGACTCAGGAGAGACGGGTTGGTTGTTCGGCATTGGTTGTTGAGGTTCAATCGGTGTATTCTGGGGGTTTTGTGGATTCATGTATATCTCCTTAGACTTCTTCGTTATTTATAATTGATTTTGTGAACTGGTTGCGTTTCTTTTCCATCCATTCCGGTGATTGACGGACTAGCTGTGATTCGTCTTGAGCATCATGGAGCAACACTTTGGTTGCTTCTTCAGTAAATATACGATTTTGAGAGCCTTTAACAAGCACTACGCACCCTGGTTTGACGACTGAGTGAACAAATCCTCCAGCATCGTACGGACTATCAAAGCTTTTGACTTGACATCCTTTTTTCTTAGCAGCAACGGCAAGATAGTTTTTTGCGTCTTCGCCAACGGTCACTACAAAATCAAGTTTATTTGGGTCACAGAGAGCGCCCACGGACTCATGGGCTGTCTGGCTGAGTTCACCAAATTCATTCATGGAGCCTAATACTGCTACCCGCTGTGGTGCATCGATCATATAGAGTGTTGATAATGCTGCCTCGACAGCCATCGGTGAGGCGTTATAGCTATCATCGATGATAGTCGAACCATTTACGCCCCGTAAGATATTCATACGACCCTTTACTGCTCGGATCTTCGCCATACCTATTGCAACTTGTTGTGCGCTGAGGCCTAATTTAGCTGCAACAGCTCCAGCCGCGGCGGCAGCTTTAACGCTGTGTGTACCGACAAGCTGTAGATTGACAGATAGCTCGGGCCATTCAGGTGAATAAAATGTCCCCATGACACCTCCATCAAGCACACTGCTTGTTTCGGCGTCTATGTGATATTCGGCCTTGTCAGATGAACCATAGGTTGCAATTTGCTTAGTGTCGGCATACTTAGCATAGCTAGGATCTATATCATCACGGTTCACGATAGTGAGTTTAGAAAACTTCGCTGCTGATAATTCCTCTTGCGCGACTGCATCAAGCGTCTTGAAATACTCCATATGCTCGAGGCCTACCGATGTTATAACAGTTATATCAGGGCATAAGTATCTGCCAAATGCCGGTATGTCACCGGGCTTATCGGTTCCGAGCTCTTGCACGATTACATCAGTGTCTTTCGGATTACTGATTCGCAATTTTGCCGCTTTAAATACATTCATCCATGCAGTAAGAGACTTAATATTGTCTGGATAGGTGATCCCGAGGATAGCCACTGGAGCTGCAAGCTCAGTGTTGTAGTTACCTTCATGTGTTCTAACCCTGTAGTGCTCACCGAGGATGGTCGCAATCGCTAGTTTCGTCGTAGTTTTACCGACGCTCCCAACAACAGCAACAAGTTTGATGTCATGTTTTTTCAGATATTTTTTTGCATAGTGTTCAAGGATTTTTTGTATAAGCAGTTTAAACATAGTCTTAGTATACGATAGAGGCCAAGATGTGGAAACAGCGCTAATTACACTAAAATAACTGGTTTAAGAACGTATTTCGCATTCAGGTCTTAGTTCGACAGGCTCACCACCATATGGGTCTAAGCTTGTTTCATCAAATACTGTTGGTTCTTTGCGAATCCCTGCAAATGACACCCATCCATCCTCCGCAGTATGCAGCCATACGTCGGTATTCCACGGCGGATTGTTGCGTGGATAGACAGGAATGCCTGTCGAGGTCCATCCATCGACAACCACAATTTCATTTCCAGCGAAGCTACCAATTTTTCTTGCCAATATATCTGGTTTTTCTCGCTCAGAAGCGCCAGCAGGTGCCCATCGATTTTGAGCGTACACAGGATATGGTTCACAAAGAGCTTTTTCTGCTGATGGAGTGCTGGCTGAGGTTGGTTTGGGCTGGTTAGATGAGTTACAGGCGCTTAATGCGAGTGCCGCAATAAGGCCAACACCATAGAGTCTATAACGTAATGCTGCTTCAGGTGACTGCGGAATCATACTATATATTATACAACTTTATATACTATTTTTAATATTATGTAAAAATTTATATGAGCCTTGTTGTCGTGGTGGAGCATATCGGATTCGAACCGATCACCTCTTCCATGCCATGGAAGCGCTCTAGCCAAATGAGCTAATGCCCCGCATAACGGCACATTAGCTACTATCTATCTGGCTAGAGCGCTTTCCTGCAGGTTTTATACTGCGCATTCCATGCGTTGGCCAAATGAGCTAATGCCCCATACGTACAACCTATCGTACTGTGAACGGTATCTACTATAGCAAAAAAACACCTCTCTACGAGAAGTGTTTTAAGTTACCTGGTGCGCGCCCACCCGGGTTTGTTTTTCAGATTTTTGTTTTGGACGCGCAAACCCGTGCGCATCAGCTAACAAGCTTATTGTTACATACAATAACGATTCTAACAAGCTAATGCTCGCTATTTTCAACGTTATATGCTTAAATTGTTACAGTTTCAGAGTAGCGTGTGAGAATTTCTTTACAGCTGGTCGACTGAAGCAGTAACGTAAAGGATATTTATACGTGAAAAAACTTTTTGTAGGAAGTCTTGCCTGGGCAACGAACGACGACACACTTGGTGCACATTTTGCATCAGCTGGTACCGTCGCTAGTGCTAAGGTAGTGACTGATCGTGAAAGCGGACGCTCACGCGGTTTCGGATTCGTTGAATTCGAAAACGACGCTGAAGCTGACGCTGCGGTCGAAAAGCTCAACAATTCTGAGCTTGACGGTCGTACAATCACGGTCAACGAAGCTCGTCCTCGCGAGGACAAACCACGACGCGACTTCGGTGGCGGTGGTGGTGGTGGCGATCGCCAACGTAGTTGGTAATCAACACTATTTAAAAATAGGCCTCTCGGGGCCTATTTTTATATGATGATTCAGGATACGTACTGTTTTTGAAGGGTCGTCCTTACTGTATTATTCGTAGAAATTCTTTCTCATCTATTATCTTTGTACCAAACTGCTCGGCTTTTTTGAGCTTGGATGCTCCCACGTTGCCACCAGTTACTAAGTAGGTTGTGTCTTTAGCGACCGAGCTTTGGAATGATCCGCCGAGCTTACGGATTTTTTCAGCTGCTTCTTCTCTACTCATTGTTTCAAGAGTCCCGGTTACCACAAAATTAATTCCTGTAAGAACACTCCCAGTTTTTTCTACATATGACTTGACACCAAGTAGAGTAAATTTCTCGAGTAACTGGACATTGTCGTCATCGGCAAACCATGCAGATATAGATTCAGCCACAACTTCTCCTACTCCATCAACTGCTCGTAGCTCATCAATAGTGGCTCGTCCGATTGTATCGAGGCCACCAAACGCTTTGACCAGGTCGATCGCTGTCTGCGTACCCACATGACGGATGCCTAGTCCATATAAAAATCGATCAAACGTCGGTGATTTCTTTTCTTGTATCGCAGCAATCAGTTTGTTTGCAGAAATATCAGCAAATCGATCGAGTTCGAGGAGTTGTTCTATGGTGAGTGCGTATATATCTGCAAGATCTGTGACGAGCCCCGCATCGACGAGAGCCACGACATTCTTTTCACCTAATGTATCTATATCAAGCGCACCCTTGCTCGCAAAATGTTGTAGTGCGCGTTTTAGAATAAGTGGGCCTGTTAATCCTTTGACACGGTACACTACCTCGCCAGCACTACGTACAAAATCTAGCTCTGGGTACTGACGCTGGAGTTCATATTTGAAATCAATAGCTTCAGAATTCTGTGGTCGCAGTTCTTGCACCACTGATTCAACTTGCGGGATGATATCGCCAGCTTTAAATATCACGACTGTATCACCACGACGTACATCGAGCCGTGCGATTTCATCAGCGTTGTGTAAACTTGCGTGTTGGACAGTCGATCCGGCAACAACAACTGGATCAAACACGGCAACCGGCGTCGCTGCCCCGGTGCGACCGATAGATATAACAATATCTTTGACTATTGTAGTGGCTTGTTCGGCTGCATATTTGTAGGCGACGGCACCCCTCGGCTGCTTACCGACAACTCCGAGCTCAGCAAACAGTTCGCGGTCATTCACCTTGATAACAAGTCCATCCGTATTAAACGGTAGTTCGTGACGTTTCTCTGACCAGTCATCAACAAATTTCATGACACCATTGAGACCATCGAATATTGAAGCTTGTGTATTTCTACGAACACCTATCGCAGATAGTGCTCGGTAGGCTGCCATATTCGTCGGTATTTCTTCAGGGTCATCACGCATGAGATCATAGGCAACAAATGTCAGCGGACGGTCCGCTACGAGCTTGGGGTCAAGTTGTCTCATGGTACCGGCAGCGAGGTTCCGAGGATTTGCAAACTCAGGTTTGCCAAGACTTCGCTGACGCTGATTGAGCGTTTCGAAATCTTTTTTGAGCATGACAATCTCACCACGAATTTCAGTCCTACCGCTCAGCAAATGCTGATGCGCACTATCGCTCCGTAGCCGCAGCGGAATATTGCGTATGGTCCGAACATTAGTTGTAATGTCTTCACCTTCATAGCTATCGCCTCTTGTGATCCCCTGTATGAGTATTCCATCCTGATAGATCAGCGCACACGCAAGTCCGTCCATTTTAATATCTGCAAAAAATTCATGTTTTGTACCTGGTAGCAGTTTATCCATGCGTTTCACCCATGCTTCGACTTCAGCTCGATCAAACACATCATTGAGGCTCAGCATTCGAGAGCTATGACGTGCTTTGGTAAATCCCCCTGATAGTTCATGCCCAACGCGCTGAGAGGGACTCTCTGGGTGGATGAGCTCCGGATACGTCGACTCAAGTGTTTTAAGTTCCTGGAACAAACTGTCGTAAACAGCATCATCAACAGACGGTGTATCGAGCACATGGTACTGATAACTGTACGTGTTTAAGAGAGCGACTAATTCGCTATGACGCCTGATGGCATCAGGCTTTGACAGTTGGCTCATTAATCATCCTCCTATAGAGTAGATATGCATACGACGCAAAGAACAAAAAGCTCCAAGCTGTGAGTAATTGTATGACAAATGGTACAACCGGTAACCAATCCCAAGGTATAAATTCAACGAGTAAAATGACTGGTATCAAAACAAACAGCCAGACTAGCAGCAGCACGAATATCATCCACAGACTTCGGATCAAGAGGCTGAGTCGCCGGCCTATTACGACGTCTCCCGCGAGTGACAATGCTTTCACTGGATATGTGCCAGGTAACGTGACAATCACCATCGCAAACATCGTACTTGTCATCCAGTAGAGTGACAGCACGACGAAGAGACCAGCAGCGATCGCAAACATCATCGATTCTATGCCGCCTTGGACAACACCCGACCCGAGCAGAGAGAAATAGACAACTACTGCAGCAACTGCAGGGACAGATTGTATCAACAATATAATCGCAAGGACACTGGTAGATAGAAATGGAGCTCCCGAATTATACATAGCATCACGGACATTTACTTTGGCACCAGCGAGTATGTGACGCAAGTACCATACTATCGTCAGCCAAGTGAAGATTCCGAGGATGCCGATATAAACTTGCTGTGCTTCACTGAGTGGATCGTTAAGCGCTCCGGTAATAGCCGCACCAAACAACGTCAACGTCTGAGTGGCCTGACTTATTTCACCACCAATAACATCGGGCCCAAATTCTTTGATCCCGTCACGGAGTGACTGGTAACCTTCTTGGCTGGATATACCTCCGAGTAACGTATACATCACCACGTAGATCAGCACAAAACTTATATAGGCTTTTTTGTATCTTCGCATGAGTCCAAAGACTTCGACCGTAAAAAATATATTGCTTGGCAGTGGAGCAAGCTTTGGCATATCACGAAGTTTTGTTTGCTGGAAGGATCGATGAGGGCGACGTTTTAGAAAATTCTGAAAGCGTTTCTTACCGGCTGCATATTTTTTCTTAACAGGTTTTAACGACTGTATCAGTCGCGTTCGCAGAGTGTGGTGGAGTGAACGTTTCTTGGCCATTACATTTTTTGGGTTAATGTATGGAGACGAGCAATTCGCTCTTCGACTGGTGGATGGGTACTAAAGGCTTTCATGAGGCCACCTTTGAGTGGGTTAGCAAAAAACAGGTGTGCAGTTGAGCCATTTTGGCGCTTCATTGTCGAGCCAATCCCGCCAATTTTTTCCAGCGCTGATGCGAGTGCTTCTGGATCACGCGTTGTCAGTGCACCAGTTGCATCGGCCAAATATTCGCGCTGTCTGGAGACTGCTGCTTGGATGAGTATCGCAACGATAGGCGTCAAAACTGCCGCAACGATACCGAGTACCAAAAATATTGGACTGCGGTCTTTGTTATCACTAAACCATATCATTCGCACAAAGAAATCTGCGATGATGCCGATGGCGCTGACGAGACCAAAGACAATCATCATGACACGGATATCATAGTTCTGGACATGTCCCATCTCGTGCGCCATGACAGCATTGAGCTCACGATCATCAAGTGACTCGAGTATGCCGGTCGTTGCAGCAACGTGTGCGTGATTAGGGTCTCGCCCTGTCGCAAATGCGTTCAGCGCAGGATCATCCATGACATACACACGAGGCATCGGCATGCCGTTGGTTATTGATAGATTTTCTACGATTCGGTAGAGTCGTGGGTTATCACTCTTTTGTATTTCTTTGGCACCGTTCATAGAGATCGCGAGCTTTGCAGCGATAAAATACTGTACGACCGCGTAGATAGTTGCAACTGCAAGCGCACCCCACATGATACCGATTGAGCCATAGTATAGAGCAAACAGGTAGCTCATCCCCCAGATCAGCAGGATGAATACAGCCATGATGATAACTGTATTACGTTTGTTGGCGGCAATTGCGCTATACACGGTAGGTATTAGCTCCTAGAACTTTACTGCTACTGGCTCTGCGATAGATGACAAGTCATCTACTTCAAAGAATTCACGTTTGTTGAATGAGAACATTCCGGCGACAAAGTTACTTGGGAATTGTTCGATCTTGGTATTGAGATCTCGGACGCCACCGTTATAAAATCGGCGAGATGCCTGGATCTTGTCCTCTGTGTCTACAAGCTCGTTGTTAAGCTGCTGGAAGTTTTCTGATGCACGAAGTGCTGGATAAGCTTCTGCGACAGCAAACAGGCTCTTGAGTGCACCTTCGAACTGGTTTTCAGCGGCTGCTGTTTCTTTTGGACCTTTAGATGTAGCGTTGACCACGTTTGCACGAGCCTCGGTAACCCGCTGGAAGACTTCGCTTTCATGCGCTGCGTAGCCTTTGACAGTCTCGATAAGGTTCGGGATGAGATCAGCACGACGCTTGAGTTGTACGGTGATGTCGCTCCATGCTTCATCTACACGGTTCTTGAGACTGACTAGACCGTTGTAGGTGAGCCAGAAAAATCCGAGTACGAGTGCGATGATGATGAGAACGACGATAAGTGTAATATCCATAAATTTCCTTGTTTAGCTTTACCTATAGTATAGCAAGTTATCCCCTGTTAGGATATGACTAGATCTAGTCATAAAGCATGTAAATTTGGGGACAAAACAACCAAAAGTTAAAATCCTCGCTACAGCACTAAAGAAAAATACCCACACAAGGAGGATATTTTTCTTTGGTGCGCGGGGCGGGAATTGAACCCGCACGCCTTTTGGGCAAGGGATTTTAAGTCCCTCGCGTCTACCAATTCCGCCACCCGCGCATGAATATTAGTATACTAGAAATATGAAACAAGTTTTGATAATTCATGGTGGTACAAGTTTTTCTTCGTATGATGCATATCTTAGTCACCTTATGCATATGAATATGGACTATGTGAGGCTAAAGAGTCGATCAAGCTGGAAAGATCTGCTCCGCACTCAGCTCACTCATACAGACATCCTCGTGCCCTCAATGCCAAACACCGCAAATGCTAATTATGATGAATGGGTCATAATATTCGAAAAAATCATTCCCTTTTTCTCAGATGACGTCCAGCTCGTCGGCCATTCGCTCGGTGCGATGTTCCTCGCAAAATATCTTCAGGACCACCAGTTAAAACAGCCTGTTAAACGACTTATCCTTCTAGCTGGAGCGTACGACGATGAATCCATGGAAGATCTCGGGAGTTTCAAAGTAGAGTCAGCAACAAACGTGTCACATAGTGCTCAAGAGGTACATCTTTTTCATAGCAAAGACGATCTTGTTGTGCCATTTAGTGAGCTAGCAAAGTTTCAGGCGGATATGCCAGATGCTATCACACATACATTTACTGATCGTGGACATTTCAACACAGAAACTTTCCCAGAACTCCTAGAATTACTTCAAAATAAATAGCCCTCATATACTGAGAGCTAGATATGGAGGCACCTACGGGTAACGCTCCCGTCTACGCAGTTTTGCAGACTGCTGCCTAACTTCTCGGCCAAGGCGCCATCGCATCTAATTGTACCAGATGATAGATACGCATCGAAGGTATTGACAAATTATATACGGAGTTGTATAACGAGGACAGGATACATCATGATTGATAGAGAATATATCGCAAAAATGCAACAAGAGCGTTACGACAACTACCTCGTACATAAGCAAATTAACTTTGCGCCTAAGATCGGTACCGAGGCTACTAATCTTTGCCTCGCCACTGTTACACTCGGCCTTACAGAGGCATCAACCCCCTATGCTGGTGAATTTGAGAGTAAAACTCCTGAAAACATCAATATTCTAGGTGCCACTGCCCTTAACGTTATGAACCCAGAGAATACCGTGCACCAAGCAATACATGCTCAAAAACTCGCGCTAGCAGCATAAATTACTGAACTAAAATCCAAAGGGGCGCATCTGCGCCCCTTTCTTATGAGACATTAACCGTCAATTATCGTCGGTGTTTACTATTTTCGCTCGACTGAACGTACGCTACACACTGACCTTGGTTTTTAAACGTTGTTTTATCTTCACGAACAACATTCATCCAGCCATTGTTTTTACACTCATCCTTTGCTGAAGCCACCTTTGGACCTTCAACAACTGGTTTCAATGTATACAATGCATCATTAGGTTTTGGACCAAGAGTTGATACATTATATTGACTTTCGCTGTCTACCAGCGTCGCTATGGTGGTGTCATCAACGTAAATCTGTACTGCATCAGTGTGATTACTCACACCATTTATGGTTAGTGACGCAGCTTCAGCTGTACGCTTATCAACGTTCACACCATGCCAACCATTTCCTGCAGTTGTGAGATTATTGACCGTAACCGTAGAACTGTTAACTACGAGTCCGGATTTATCATTATTATTAATTGTTACATCACTGATAGTGACGCCGGAAGAGCCAACGACATTAATACCATGGAGACCCGTACCACCCGTACCTTCTATGGTAAGATCGGTAATTGTTACGTTATCTACATCTACTACTCCGATAACAGTATTTGTTCCATCACCATTGCTGCCGAAAGTATAACCTGCAGAAATGGTATGTCCATTTCCATCAAGTGTTGTATTGGCAGGAATATTGATTGGTCCTGTCGTGGTACAGCTACTCGTTAACGACCACGTTCCTGATGCTGTGTCATCGAAATTACACCCGGCAACCATAGCCGCATTTGCACTGGCAAATACACCAACCGCCAATGTTACCGCTGCAGCTCCTGCAACAAACATCTTTGTCCAAGGTCTTGCGTCCTCGAGAATTCCTGATTGACTATATACCATACACACCTCCTTAACGAACATAATTGTTCTAATTGGTACTGCTTATATTACCATCCGTCATGTGGATAAAAATTGTTTCACTGATGTGATTTTGGGGTTGACAGTTTTCTCAGTCGATTGTTTCACGAGTATTTACTATTCTATGTATAGTGATCGAAATTCTTGCATCAACCCCTGTTGCTTGATATAATCATCCAGGTCATGCGGGTTTACTCAGTTGCCAAGGCGGAGCCGGTAGAAATATATAGCGCAGCGCTCTAACAACTGATTTTAATCGCCGACGACTGTCGTACGTCACAATTCATGCGGGTTTAGCTCAGTTGTTAGAGCGCTTCCTTGCCAAGGAAGAGGCCAGGAGTTAGAGTCTCCTAACCCGCACCAAATCAGGACAAAATTGCAGATTCGGGCGCGCCAGCGCCTGTTTTGTTTGGGAAATTGCGGTTTTGCGGAGCAAAACCCATC
>JBDSLH010000019.1:0-8587 GCA_039916485.1 Saccharimonadales bacterium (SeqCode)
GCTTTGTATCCTGGCGAAACTATTCGTGGCTGCCATCTTGTCCATTGTGCTTGCACACGTGGCCTCACAGGACCTGAACAAGATGATAATAAATTATACATCTTATTAATAAAATTGTCAATACATGTTTGTAAAAAACTCTGTTATAGTATGAAACAGATATGAACACCGATATTTACGACGACGTTGTCCTGGAACAGATAGCCAAGGAACGATTTGGTGTGAGCATTGATATAGAAAAAGTATATGTTCGTAATATGCCTGCAGGGCGTAGCGCAAATGCTAGTCTATTTCTATCGACCAAAAATAAACTGTTTGTTATTGTGACTGGTTCTGCTCCGCTAACTCTCGGTGATGTCCGTAAGATCATAATCCGTATGGGTATGAAGGCCGAAGCCTATTGCGCCCCAAAGAACCGATCAAATTATTTCGATGAGATAGCAGTTGAGAAATTTAAAAACGTCTATCCTGGTCGCAGAGATATAACTGATGCGGATTTACGATTTTATAGATTAATGTCACCATACAATCCTGCTCTGGTCAGCATCAATGAGATTACACATGGTGTTATTCACCAGTTTGATCCAAATGCTGAGAGTGGCTGGCGCCCAAGTGTAAAAGCACAGTATAAATTAATAAAGACGAAATAACTACATAAGATTTAGCACAACGAGGTGCTCGATATGCGGCGTGCGTGGGAAAAAATTATATCCCTCGTGAAAGACGATTTTATATTGCTCAAGTAGCAGCGCGACATCTCTCGCCTGTGTAACGGGATTGCAACTGAGATAAACGATGCGCTGGGGTGTGACCTCAAGGATACGGTCAATAACAGCTGTATGTAATCCAGCACGAGGTGGATCGACAATGATTGTTTTATCTGACGTGATATACGAGACGGCAGTCTCACTGGATGACAAAATTGCTTCGGCATCACTGTTGAGCGTGGCAATATTACGCTTCATCTCGCGTACTGCGTGCTCATCAATCTCAATAAGCTGCGTCGACTGCCCGCCGATGGTGAGCCCGATACTGCCAACACCTGAGTACAAATCAACACTTGGTTGACCCTCGGGTACCCACTGCTTCATAATCCTGAGAACGTGCTCATACACAGGTATGTTGACCTGGAAAAAGCCTTCGGTTGCGTAATGAAATGGTGTATCAAGTATGGTATCGGACAGAACGACATTGTTATATGAGGAGATTCTCTCAGTTATACGACTTGCGGGACTTTTCGGATCACTGTAGATAACTTCACCACCTTGCGCAGGCAGTGAGCTAAAATCAATTTCAGAAAGCGTCTTGAGCACTTCTTTGTCTTTAACGTATAGTTGCCAGGCGCAGTTGCCCCGTTGATCACAGCGGATGAGTAAGGTTTTGAGCGTTCGTGCATTGATATGATGTGTGCGGAGTATATCTCGTAGGGCGCGAGCAAGCTGATTAATCTCATCTCGTGCCAGTGCTGTACCCTGCACGGGAACCTTACCTTTACCACCACGGACGAAAAAAGCTAGATCCAGGGTCTCATTACCCGCCTCATCAGTGTCGCCCCACCAGCTAAACTCTACTTTGTTACGATAGCCATATTGCTGACCGTCGGTATATGTATTAGTCTTCCCTGGTAATGAGACATGGTGAAGCTGGAAGGCTTCCATAATAAGTTGTGACTTGTAGCTCATTTCAGCGTCAAATGACATGATTTGCCATGGACTTGTACTGAGATAGCTCTCAGGTTCTACGGGATCAATACGCTGGGAGCTTGCTTGTATCACCTCAGTCACGATACCTTCGACCAGCTTTGAACGCTTTTGGGTCACCCTAAACAATACGGTTTCCTCAGGGAGCCCGCCCCATACGAATACTCGCTTGCCGGTATCGAGAGTACCAATAGCCTGACCGCCGCCAACTATTGCCGTTAATTTTACTGGAGCTGAGTCTGATGGATTACCAGTTGCCACTAAAGTCGCCTCCGGCCTTCCATGATCGTTTTATACATATAGTAATTATACACTGAAGACCAGGTTGTCACCTCTATGTGCGAGGGAGGATTACTTTAGGTATAACGGTGATGTTAGCTAATAAGTGCAACTTTTGAACCGCTGCGTTCTGGGGAGCTCCACACTGAACTCGTCGGCTCAAGTCGTAGCACCTGTCGCATGCTGAACAAACAGCGTATTACCGCAACAAACTGGACTAGATTCATAATGTAGAACAAGAAATACATAATTGGAGCGTACGATGTCATACGAAGTTTGTCCTTCAAGAGCATGTGCTCGTCTGGCCATACATTCCATATCAGATACGCCGTAATGAGAGCGTAGGCACCGATGAACGCTTGCGGTGAGAGTGCGAGGAAGCTGAAATAGATAATGACTGCCATCAAAAACGGCTCAGTCAGGACTATCAACTCACCCATAAACGCCATTGGTATTCGATACCAAGTAAGGCTCGGGTTAAAACGGCTGCTTATGTTCATGAACAGTGACTTATGCTTGAATAAGCTTTGCAAGCTTCCAAGCTTCCAACGATATCGTTGTCGAAGTAAGGCCTTAAACGTCTGGACACCCTCTGTCATGGCTATAACGTCATAGCCGTACACCAGTTTGTGATGACGATTACCGAGTGATGCGACTTTGAGACTCAGTGCAATATCTTCCGTTTGCACATCATCATCGTAAAAACCGACGGCTTTAAGTGTGCTGTAGCGATATGTTGATGCAACACCACCGATGATAAACTCACAGTTACTCACAGTGTAAAATTTCTTTGATCGATAACCAACCATGTATTCAAATTTTTGAAGTAAACCAAGTATCGACATAGAATCGATGACTCGAACGTTGGCTGCAACACCAGCGACATTGGGATCTTCGAGGAAATATTCAACTGCGTTTTCAATGGCACTTGGGTGCAGGACAGAGTCAGCATCGAGTGTCATGACAAATTCACCTTTGATTCCGCTAGCTAACGCTTTGTTCAATGCCGCTGCTTTACCAACGTTTTGGATACAACGTACAACGCGGATAGAACGATTAAAATCAGGGTGTTTACGTATGTATGCGTACACGATTTCGAGTGTACGATCGGTCGACGCATCATCAATTACCACAATCTCTAAGTTGCGGACAGTGCTTTTGAGAACTGAGTCGAGACAACGAACAATAGACTTTTCTTCGTTATGCGCCGGGATCAGTATAGTTGCGAGGACGTTTTTGCGAGTCCGCAATTGTTTTGCTCGTTCGCGCTTAAAACGGCGTACATCGTAGAAATTCGCACCAATCAAGTACATTCCGAGATGTACCAGGTTAATCATGCTGATCAACATAAAAACGTAAAAGAATAGGGTTAACAACATTATCGGGCCTCCGTAAGATCAAATGTAAACATACGACGGTGTTCGTACCACATGCCAGAACAGGTCTGGACGGTCAAAATTGGGGATTTATGTGTCTCGAGGTATGAGGTGTCTGTCGGATCGATGTCGACAATATCTCGGAGTGTGTAGGTAAACACGTGACCGTTACTTGTCGTCACTGTCGCTTGATCACCGACTTTTAGATCAAGTAATTTGGTAAATACCTGCCATCGATTGTGACCATATACAAAGGTATTGCCTGTTTTGTTGTTCGGCAGATCAGTATTGGTTGCAAAATGTGCCTTGTCTTTACTGAGTGTCCAGCTGTTAGAACCGGCGTCAAAATAGCCTGGGGCTATGTCAACAGAAGTGTCAACAGATGGAAATGTAATATGCGAGGGGTCACCACTTATGAGTGGAACCTCAGTATTTGTAGGCTCAGATGTATCGAGAACACGACTTGTTCCCTGTATGGCAGGAGTGCCCGAGGCTTTCAGCATAGGTTGCAACACTGGCCATCCGATAAATAGGCCGGCTATGATCCATAAAGCTCCCAGTGTCAGATAAAATCGAGTTTTCATAATATAATTCTTTCCTCCACAAGATACATCCACAGGCGGCGAATTGCTTCATCGCCTGTGAACAATCTTTGCAGCTTAGGCCGAAAGACCTTTCTTAGCTGCCTGGCGAACAACTGTCGTTACGACAATGCCAACACCAACTAAGGTTGTGACAATTGACGCTACGAGCAATAGTTCGTTCCCGCCAGTGTTAGGCAGGGTTGCAACACCGAGAACGGTAGCCGCAGGACCTATAGGATTTTGGTACATTTTCTGTACTCCTTCCCTTATATTACTCGTAAAGAGGGCAAGATGCTGAAGACACAAAGTACCTCCACCTCACTCATCCACTCTACTAATGCTTATTATACACTACTTACGACAAAATGTAAAGAGTATTATATAAAATCTTATGATTATTTATTGCTGGAACAGTTTGATATCATCGAGATATATTGTATACAAACTGGTCTGAGCGGTATAAATATACTGTATTTGTGACGTTTTTACTTGGAGAGATGACGGCTTGTACTGTATGCCAAATGTCTGTGGTCCAACTGTAGTGACCGTGTGTTTGTACTGGCCAGAAATCCACACACCGCTCGCATCATATTCGTCGATATACACACCGAGTTCACCTGTACTGACGATATTTACGTATGATTCGAGGTAATATGATTTGGTCGCATCAACGCCTATTTTAGGCGAGAACAGATGGGCTGACTGCGTGGTAGAGCTCGCTTTTATAGAGTTGGTAGGATTTGCGGTACTTCCACGACCGGTCGTATCAAGCGTCACAACAGATGAGTTGTCGGTCGTCCATCCGTTGTTCCACGGGTTATCAAATGTGCCCGAAGCAAGTAAGTTGGTTGGTTGGGCGCTGGAGGCGACCTGATACCACCTAAGGCTGTCCATGAAGCCTTTTACGGTGCTGCCTTGGTCTACGTATACTTGTAGACTGGCTGTCTTTACTGCGACAGATGTCGGTATATAGCTGATATTAATATTTTGTACAAAAACACCAGTCTCACGAGCTTTATATTGGCCCGATATCCATTCACCATTCGCATCATATTCGTCAATATAATACCCGACTTCTCCGGCAGAGATCGCTGTGACATTGAGATAGCTTTTGAGAAGGTAGGCATTAGATGAGCTGACAGACATTCGTGGAGAAAAGAAGTGAGCATTTTTAGTGAGATTGGTAGCAGTAATTGCGATACTGTTTGTTTGCTCCGGGAATGATCCGTTTACTTTATTGTTGGCCTGAAACACTATTGGGGTGTCTGTACGCCAGCCAGTCGCGATACCACCAGTAAAATCAGCTCCCGGTAACATATTGACAGTACCTGTAGCGAGTCCACCTGATGCATTTACGGTTTGCAGTAACCCCGCATCACGTT
This sequence comes from Saccharimonadales bacterium (SeqCode), assembly GCA_039916485.1. Lineage (GTDB taxonomy): Bacteria > Patescibacteriota > Saccharimonadia > Saccharimonadales > Saccharimonadaceae > JAPUDQ01. The sequence continues at coordinate 5,322 of JBDSLH010000019.1, forward strand.
TTGCTTTGACATACGCAGCAACTGTATCAAGTTGTGCACTACCCCACTGGTATTTATTAACATCCTTGCTCGGTTTTAGAACTATGTCATGGAAGGTCAAAACAAGCCAGGTTTTTTTAGCGATGGCACTGTCGATCTTTGCTTTTACCGCATCGACTGTCACCGGAGTTTGTACTTGCATATTGTTAAGCAGGTAATCATTGTATGGCCAAGTATTGTCGTTTTGATCTGCAAATCCACGGTGCGAGCTATAAACTTTGGCAACTTCTTGTAGAACATACGGGTTGTAGTCTCCGTATGGAGATGCGTATGATGTCGCATTTATGCCTTGTGCTGCAAGCGCTGCTTTAGACGCTGCGAGCTCATTGACGATTTGCTGCGGTGTCAACATCTTCGGCTGGCCGTCGTCAGCATTAGTGCTCGCCATATATGGATGTGATTTACTATGTGAGCCAATCTCCCATTTATAAGTATCTCTGAGCGCTTTGATTTGAGCCCATGTCATATATGAGACATCATTTGCAGCATGACATGTGTTCGGTACTTTCGTCATACCGACACAGTCGGTTGTGATGTAGGCGGTTCCAGATAAGTTGTAAGAGTTTAAAATTGTCGCAGCTCGAGTATAGGTGCTTGCTCGTCCATCATCAAATGTAAAGGTTACCTTTGGTACATTTGGAACGCTCACTGCAGCCTGAACAGGCAGGACTAATCCAATAAGTATAATGAGAAACATCGACAATGATACTTGCAAGAATTTTTTAATATGAAGCATAAATCCTTCTTTCTGAATTTGAATATAACATAAAATTGTATAAAAAGCAAGTATTACGTAAAGTAATTAAGATTATTGAACTGCGCAGTTGAGTAAATAGAGTAATTTTGCTATAATTTCCCCTGTTCTTAGTACTCTATGGGGAGTCGCCAAGTGGTAAGGCACTGGATTTTGGTTCCAGCATTCGGGGGTTCGAATCCCTCCTCCCCAGCCATATGAAAATCCCGTGCGGCTGCACGGGATTTTCATATGGCAGTGAATCTACTACCAAGTCTATAGAATGTAAACAAGATTGACCAAAACTCAAATACATGCTAAAACAAGTAACAGTATATGATGCTAACTTTACCTGAAAAACAGTCACAATATTTATTACTTTCCACCGATGAAAGTGTTACAAATGGCGTAGTTCGTTTGAGTGACTGGCGAGCGGATGTTCACGATACGTTACCAGAAATAGCGGTAGAAGAATTTACTATGGAGCTCTCACACGTTGAGGCGCCGCTAAATCATCATCAACGAAGGACACTTGGTGTAACGGCCTTACGTACTATTGAGCTAGAAACCGCCGTAGAAACCAAAGTTGCAACTGATGTTGCATTGGTATTACAACTTATGACAGCGTATAGAGAACAGATTCATAGTGATCTCTCTGATGTAGAAATTGCAGCAATGGTTACTGCTGAATTGGCACACTGGGATGTAAAACGTCAAAATGGATCGGATTATTATACGCATGTTTCTTCAACTGCGATGGTATTAAAAAGCGCAATTGAGCTTTATGGTAAAAAAATTAAAAATGATCCTGAACGTATGCAGAGGATGCTATTTGTGGCTTTATGCCATGACTCATTTGAAGATTTGTTACGAAATGATGGATCGACCTACGTTAATGAAAAAGCAATAATTCCTAGTATGAAGTTTGTAAAGGCATTGTATGAAGCGCTTGGTAGGAATGACGGTGATATTGCAGCAGATATGATATTCCGCATTAGTAAAACTAGACAAGCTGGTCAAAAAATATTGCAAGGAGCGTATGAAAAAAACGTATTGAGTGACATTGACACGACACTTATAAAACTTGCCGACAACACTCACAATGATAGATTGGATCCAAAAGGAAAGAAAGATATTGATCCAGCCATCCTTCGCAAAAACGTAGGTCGATCTCATGAGTATGATCTCTTTCGTGCGCATATGCTGACGACAGTCGATAGTGCAGATTTGGAGGAGCAGTTCATGGCGCATCATATAGCAAACGTCCAAACAGATGATCTGCGCGTGTTCATAAACAAGAATACGCCCAAAAGGCCGAAAGATATCATATATAGTCGGTTTTATGACGCAAGCCAACAATAATTTTATATAAGTTATTTCAGTTTATAAGAGGCAAAAAATAGAATGCCGGTGAGGGCTCCGCACACTTGTGCGGAGCCCTCACCAACGAGGAGGAGAGCGGTGTCGGTCAGGCCGACGTGTTGCTGGACGCCTGGTTGTGGTGGATGACGGGGATGACCGCGATCTGGGCCGACATGGCCATCTCGCAGTGGAAGCCGTCCTCTGTGACGCTGTCCACCGATGTGGGCGTGTGCATGGTTTACTCCTTCAACTCGGGTAAGACACGGGTGTGTCCGATATTATATTATAAACGAGATGTGGACTCACGTCAATATTAAGTCGTAGACTTAAAATGTTATTTATGCTATAATATATTTTATGAATGACTCACCGTCTATAGACAGAGACCTTAAACGACAACACTGGGATAAATACAACCCTGTTAATCATGAACTCATAGAAGTAGTTGAGCCTCTTGCTAAAGACTTTGCAGATGCTGTAGCAGAACTTGGAACCGATAATGAACGTTTGAAATCATTATGTAACACATACCTCTTGCCTTATGGACGGATGAGTAAGTTACCTCCTGCACTTTTCGGGACAATTACCAAAGATACTATTAGTTTAGATCGTCCTTTATTTGTACCCACTGATGATGATGAAATTGAAGAGATAGCAACTAAGTATAATGAATGGGCAGTTGGCTTGGCACAAACAGGAGATTATAGTTACGCCAGTGTTCCAACAAGGGATGTTTTAGTTGAAACGATGAAGCGACTAAAAGGTCAGCCTTATCCTGAAGATCAATGGAAAACATCAGCGTTAATCACCCAATCTGCATTAATTAATGAACCAACACTAGGTATAGATATACATCGTGTCGCTCAAATCAATGGCGGAGCATATGAACTCGATCAGCTGTCTCCAAGCATTAGGCATCTATATAAACAACAATCTATGTATACCCTCGCATTGTCTCAGCTTGTTCCTGAAGATGGTCGCACACTTAGTGTCCGAGAGCTTGTTCAATTACCTGTTGGCGAATACGGCATAGAACCTGCCGAAAGAATGGCTCGTGCAGTCGTTTTACTTGGTGATTTTATACGTACATCTCCTGACGTGGATGCTTCAATAGCTGCCCTCACGTCTCCTG
>JBDSLH010000020.1:0-14717 GCA_039916485.1 Saccharimonadales bacterium (SeqCode)
CACGAACATTTTTTTAGTGCTGTTAAAAAAGGATATAGCGGCACTGCAATCTTTTCGAAGCAACCCGCAATCCGCTATGTTGATGGGTTTCCAGAAGAAATCATCAAAGAATATGGAGTGACAGGCGACACCTATGGTGATCCCAACAAAGAAGGTAGGGTTATCGCGGCAGAGTTTGATGACTTTTGGATAGTGACCGTATACACTCCCAACAGCAAAGGCGATCTCAGTCGACTAACACTCCGCTATGATCAATGGGATCGAGCGTTCCTGGCCTATGTACAGCAGCTCGAGGTATTTAAGCCAGTGTTATTTTGCGGCGACCTCAATGTTGCTCATCAAGAAATCGACCTGGCTAACCCGAAAGCCAATGTCGGTAAACATGGATTTACCAATGAGGAGCGTGAACGGTTTCAAGATTTTCTTGATGCTGGATACGTTGATACATTTAGATCTGAAAACCCAGATGCAACAAATAAATATTCATGGTGGACGCACTGGGCAAATTCACGGGCCCGGAATGTTGGCTGGCGTATCGACTACTGGATGGCAAGCAAGGGTATTGCAGGTCGTGTAACCGCGCCTAAAATCCATGCAGATGTCATGGGATCTGACCATTGTCCAGTCAGTATCGAGCTATAACTGGTACAATATACGTATGTTAAATTCCTCCGTACAAGAACGATTAGACACCGCTCGCGTCCTCCAACTCCAGTACCGGCCAAATTCTGAAATTGCCCGGGAGCTACACACAAAAACTCTTGCTATGGTTGTCGCTCCCACAGCTACAGGCAAGTCATATCTCATGAGACAAGCGGCAGAACGTGATCACGAGATAGGTCGTGTAAAAGACTTCACCACCCGTCCTGCTCGTGAGGATGACCAGCCTGGTGCGTTCGAATATCACCTCCATGATGACAATCACGTATCGGCCTATTTAGATAAAATCCACAGACAAGAGGTAGTCCAGTACATGGTCCACCCAACAACAGGGATGTTGTATGGCAGCGAACTCGTTGGCTATCCTGCACGTTATAATTTCCTTGAAACGATCTCAAATGTTGTTACCGTGCTGCGACTACTTCCATTTGAAAAGACAGTAGTGATTGGTGTTGTTGTCGAGCTTGAGCAGTGGAAATCGTGGTTTCACACCAGATACCCAGAGCAGACTACTGACCGCACAAAACGTCTCCAAGAGGCTGTGACATCACTCGAGTGGTTGACTGATATTACTCATGCGGATCTCATTCACTGGGTGATAAATAGTGTTGAACGTGATGGTGCGGCAACCATGATAGACATCGTAAAGAATGGTGCTCGTGGCGACGAGGGACGTGAGATTGCACTCGATATGCTCCAGTGGGCCCGTAACGAGCTTGCAACTACGCTATAATGACTGCTATGCAGGAGTTTGAGGGGCGCCCATACGCCGTATTTGATATTGATGGGACGTTATACCGATGGCAGCTGTTCCACGAACTTGTCCAAGAACTGACATTTACCGGTGCTTTTCCTGAAGATACATTCCATTTGATCAACGATCGTTGGAACAAGTGGCGAGGAGGAGATTTATCGTTTCATGATTATGAACAGACAGTTGTCACTATCCTTGAGACCTATCTCAAAACTATCAGCGTTAAAGACTATCTGACAGCATGTGACAAAGTCGTATCACAAAGTAAGCACAAGACACATCATTATCCTCGGGCACTCATACGTACATTCAAAAAACAAAACTATGTCATCATAGCCGTCTCTGGCTCACAGCAAGAACTATTAGAGCGATTTGGGAAACACTATGGGTTTGATATCGTTGTCGGCGCCATATACGAGCATGACGGCACAAATTTTACGGGTGTGATGACACGTCCAACGATTGGTCGCAAAGGGCAGATACTCGATGAGCTAATTGCCACAAATAAATTGTCCAAGGAGGGCAGTCTTGCGATAGGGGATAGTGACGGCGACGCCGATATCCTTAGCAAGGTAGAGCAACCGATAGCATTTAATCCATCGTCAGGATTGTTCAATATTGCTAAAACAAATGGCTGGCCGATCATTGTTGAGCGCAAAAACATTGCCTACAGACTAGAAAAGAGGGACCGTGAGCTCGTACTGGCTGAAACAATCATCTACTAAAGCCCTTTTTCCAGATATCGAATGGACCAGGCCCGAGCAACGCTCCCGCGCTGGCAAACTTGCTATTGTAGGTGGTAATAAACTTAGTTTTGTTGCAGTCGCAACTGCATACGCCGAGGCTACTGCGGTCGGAGCAGGGCAAGTACGCGTTGTGTTACCGGATGCATTAAAGCCAGTTATCCCTGTCACAATTCTTGACACGGTTTTTACTGCTAGCACCCCGTCAGGTGGCATGAGTAAAGAAGATATAGGGACAGTCATCGCAGCGACAGAGTGGGCAGATCACACGCTCTGCATCGGTGATGCAGGTCGTAATTCAGAAACCGCAATCGTCTATGAAACCTTACTTGATTCTTCAAAACCCATGACAGTTACGCGTGACGCTGTAGATCTGTTACGCAGTAGTCCACAGCGATTAGTTGAGCGACCACAAACGACGCTCGTACTAAGCTTTGCGCAGTTGCAAAAATTATTTCAAGCATTGTATTACCCAAAGATGTTGAGCTTTTCGATGCAACTTAATCTACTTGTCGATACACTTCACAAATTTACCGTTAGTTACCCCGTCATGATCGTGACGTATCACCAAAATCAACTCCTAATCGCAAAAGATGGCCAAGTCATCACTCAGGAATTTGATGAACCAATGAAAATTTGGCGGGGAACAGTCGCAACATCAATAGCCACATATCTCCTATGGTCTCCAAACAAACCACTCGAGTCTGCTACAAGCGCTATTTTCCATCTTCAATAAAATACAAACGCAAATGATCATGACAAAACCATGATCATTTATATAAAAATTCTTTAGCTTGGTGGGCGAGGAGGGACTTGAACCCTCACGAGCGAATGCTCACAAGATTTTGAGTCTAGCGCGTCTACCAATTCCGCCACTCACCCATGTATGAAAAATAATGAATTATGTACTGTTTGCTACATCGTACAGTGGGTATAACCGTACTTGGTAAGGAACTCAATCAATTGTATACTAAAACAGAGTGGGAATCTATCTATAATGCAACCAACCGACAACAGACAATTAACTGTCACGCCAAGAAATCAACCACTGCACCGCACCGACCGAGATCGTGCGGCTGAAGTCATGCGCGAACAGATTGATCGTATCTATGACCAGCCTCAAAAAACCCCCCAGACGGCTGCCGTCAACACTAACCCATATGAACACACACACGATAACAGCGAAGGTCATAATGCGTCATCTGCCCATTGGCAACGATACCATAGCGCGTGGCAGCAATATTACCAGCAGTATTATGAGAGATATTATCGTGCACAACATGCACGTGTGGAGCAGCACAAACCTATACAGGCAACCACCACACCCGCGATCATCGCAAGCACAGCCACTGAGACTGTGAGTGAGGATAAAGCAATCGATGAAATCCGGAACGACCTCACGTCAAAAATCCAGCAGCACAGTAGTAAAATACGTAAAAGTCGACATTTTGTACCCATAATTAGTGCGCTGGTTGTGATGAGCCTTTTCATGTTTTTGCAGTTCAACCGCGTCATTATCGGCCAAGTCAAAACGTTTATTAGCCCTGGCTCTATTGCAGCTCAGAACATCATAGTCGATCCGACGCTTGATACAAAGGTGGGAGCCGAACCTAAGATGATTATCCCAAAAATAAATGTTGATGCGCCAGTTGTATATGATGTACCGAGCCTGGCAGAAACAACCGTTCAAAACGCACTAAAAAACGGTATCATTCACTATCCAATACCTGGGGCAAATGCTAACCCAGGCGAGATTGGTAATGCTGTATTTTTGGGCCATTCATCAAATGATGTATTCGACGACGGAGGGTACAAATTTATCTTTGTTCAGCTCGAACAAATGAGAAAAGATGATACATTTTATATTCATTACAACGGTACCCGCTACACCTATACGGTTACGAGTACCGAAACAATCTTACCGACAGAAGTAACCAAGCTCATTCGTCCGACAGAAAAGCCGTCAGTTACACTCGTGACTTGTACGCCAGTCGGTACGGCAGAAAAACGATTCCTAGTACATGCTGAGCAGATCAGCCCAGACCCAAGTAGTGCAACAGCTGCAACAGCACAGACAAATCAAGAAAGCTCACAGCCACGCTCTATAACAGGCAATTCGCCGACACTATTCGACCGGTTATTTGGGTTTTAAACTACTTGAGAATCAATCGTGATGATTGTAGTGTCATCACACCGTTTACATCTATAAAGCTGTAGAGAAATGTTCCATCTTGGCTCAAAAATGCAGGTAAGTTTGTAACACTTTTCGCAATCACATGTCCGTTGCCGCCATCATACTCAACCATACGTGCTTCGCCACTGGCTGTAGAGATTGTATGGAAGTCGTCCAGCCATCGTGGTTGAACATCGTTAGCTAAACTCGTCTGCAATGTCACAGTGAAATGCTCATCTGTCTCGAGATCGTAGATTGTGTATGCGTTGGCATTACCGCTCACGACAAATCGACCTGAGCTTGTAAAATCAAGCCATGTCTGTTCGATAGCTCCACGCTGAAGTTGTGCATGCTTACGAGCACCACTTTCACCAGTCTCGGCAGGGTCTTTGATGATATCCACCCCTTCAGGAGTTGTCACCGCTAGATAGTATCGAGAATAGTACCGAGACAAATCAGCTAATAAAGCTTGTTCGATAGGTACACTTCGAACGATCGTCTCTTTCTCGTCTATATACACTCCCGCAACACGCTTATCGGCGCGTACTGCTACAAATGAGATGTCATTTTCACGATAGAGGCGATATTGCTCAACGCCAAGTAGTAACGGCTGTGACACCGATCCGGTGTTGGTGTCGATCTTTCGTAGATCATTACCAGTGAGCGCGTACATAAGGTTCCCACTCGTGCCAGAGAAATGCACTTCACGGAATGGCAAATTAAATTCTTTTGTAATATTGCGGGCAGCTCCATCTGATTCAGTTCGGTCAAGTCGTATATATTCAGATGTTTCGCCATTTTTATGAAGTACCATAACAAATCGAGACCCAAAATCCCACTCTTTCACTGTAAACTGTGAGACTTGACCAGGAGTCAGCGTCAGTTGATCCGTAGGTATTTCAATTGCACGAGGGACAGCCGCTTCATCGTTTCGTAAATCTAGTATCTGTAAAATTGGCGCGCCACTATCACCGATCAGTGCTACATATTTACGATCAGGCGTCGGTATAGCATCAGTAACGGTGGTATTGAATTGTAGGGAGGTTTTATTTTGAATTTTTGTCGGCACCAAACGAGCGTAGTTAAGCCATCGTAGCTCACCAGCTTTAACTGTCGTTGTTTTTACCCATTCGTGATAGCCCTCTCTCTGCATTTTGACTATATGGGTACCGACTGGCACATCAAGCTTACCTGGTGTCGTAAAGCTAAGTAGTTTATCGTTTAGGATAACTTTTGCTCCACCTGGCGTACTACGGAATTGAAGAAGACCGCCTTGCTCAATAGTGCGATCAGATACATCAAACCGATACCCCATGATGAGCAAAATACACACAGCAGATATGGCGATAGTGGCGAGTGTCATGAATCCATACGTAAAAAATAAAACAGCTTGGCGTTTTCGCTTACTCATTCTATGGTGATTATTCATTCACAACAAAGTATAACAGAATGACTATAAAACGCTTGCAAACAACAGGGATGGGGTGTACGATAGGCATAAGGACTAATCGCACAACAAAAAGAGGGACATTATGAGGGGTAAACACACGATTATTATCAATGGTCGTCACTACGATGCTACCACAGGTCTGGCTGTAGATACGCCCGCAGTACAGGCAAGCACGGCACAAAATAAGCCTGTCGCTACTAAAACAACCGAGCATCACATCGAAGTGAAGATCGCTTCATCGAGTACACCACGCACCGCTGCTAACCATGTTAAAAAACACCTACTCAAAAGCCAAACGCTTCGCCGAGACATCGTAAAACGCCCAAGTGGTGCTCATGACAAGGTGGCAAAACATGTCACTACACATGCTGTCGTGCACAAAAGCCCACACATTTCTAAATTTGCCCCACACCCAGCCAATGTTGCGCCTCGAACGACACATGTTCGACAGCATGATACCCCAACTGCCCAGTCCCATGTTGTTACTGCAGCACACCATAAAGCAATGGCTCGTACTGAAAAGCCCAAAGCACTTTCGTCTCGTGAGCTAAAAGATCATTTGATCAAACAACGACTCGACGCTGCTCCCACAAAACATGCCAATCATAAACCTACTAAGAAAATGCGCGCTCCACTTCGCGTTAGTTCAGTCATGGCTGCATGTTTGGGAGTTATGATACTCGGTGGATATTTGTCATACATTAACATGCCCAACCTATCAGTTCGTGTTGCTGCATCACAAGCAGGCATCAACGCTCAGTACCCGGGTTACACACCAAGTGGCTATCGTTTTAATGGACCGGTTTCATATAGTAATGGGCAAGTTCTGTTGTCATTTGCTGCTAATGGTGGCAACACTAAATACCAGATCAACCAACAAAAAAGCGGTTGGGATTCACAAGCAGTTCTGGACAACTACGTCGTAGCAAAAAGTGATTCGTACGATGTCAACGACACGCAAGGCCTCACCGTTTACACATACGGTAACAACGCCGCATGGGTCAACAAAGGCGTCTTGTACACTATCTCCGGCGATGCTCCACTTCGCACTGAGCAGGTTCTCCGAATAGCAACCAGTCTGTAGCACTAACCCCTCTGATTACATCTGTTATACTTGTGACTATGACGAACATTCGCACTCGATTTGCACCAAGCCCTACAGGATTTCTTCATGTTGGGGGGATCCGGACTGCATTATTTGCACACCTCGTCGCACGGCAAGCGGGTGGAACATTTGTCCTGCGTTTTGAAGACACCGATAAAAAACGAGAAGTTGAGGGGAGCGCTGAGCATCTAATCGCTAGTTTGGCAGCTACGGGTATTTCCTATGATGAAGGTCCGGACAAAGGTGGCGACTATGGTCCGTATATCCAAAGCCAGCGACTTGAGATATATCAGAAGTGGGCGCACAAGCTGATCAGTGCAGGTCGAGCGTATGCTGACCCATATTCATCCGCCGAAGTGCAGGCATTTCGCGAGCAAGCCCAGGCCAACAAAAAAGCCTTTTTGTACCGAGATCATCGACCAGAGAATCCACCCGTGTGGGATGGTACGCAGCCGCTACGATTTAAATCAGATCCCAAAGCCTACACATGGCACGACGAAGTGATGGGTGATATTACCACTGGCCCAGAAGTGATCGATGATTTAATTTTGATAAAAAGTGATGGCTATCCGACGTACAACTTCGCTCATATAGTAGATGATAGTGAGATGAAGATCACTCACGTCATCCGTGGTCAGGAGTTTATATCATCGATGCCTAACTTTTTAAATCTCTACGATGCCCTCGGCGTATCATGGCCACTATTTGCGCACATGCCCCACATTATGAACGAGCAGGGTAATAAAAAACTAGGCAAACGCGACGGCGCAAAAGACGTGCTCGATTACATTCGTGATGGGTATCTGCCAGAAGCACTGATAAGCTTTATCGCTACACTTGGATGGAACGATGGCACAACCAAAGAAGTATTTACACATGACGATCTCGTCACAGGCTTTAGCCTGGCACGCGTCCAACGCTCTGGAGCGAGATTTGATGAAAAACGTCTGTTGTGGGTGAATGGTCATTTTATTCGAGAGCTGTCGCTCGATGATTTATATGACAAGGCGCACGATTTTTGGCCAGAACAAGCATCTAAAGCAGATGACGCTTTCAAAAAACGCGTATTACAACTCGTCCAAGACAGGCTCAAGACACTCGCAGATCTACCAATGATGACAACGTATTTTTTTGAAGAGCCTAGTATCGATATGTCGTTAATTACTAATAACAAACAGCTCAAAAAATTAGACGTGCAGGCGCGGAATGAGTATTTGCAGGCAACATATGATTGTCTCGCGGCATTACCTGAATGGACAGCCGAATCCATCCAGGCTGCGCTTAACGAACTACTTGAAACAACAGGCCAAAAACCGGGAGTCCTCTTTAGCCTAATTCGTATTGCGACAACATGGGCTCAGTTTAGTCCACAGCTCAACGATACGCTCGAATTATTGGGTAAAGATATTACCCTGCAGCGCATCAAAACCGCTATCGACGCTCGCTAGTAACCTCTTATGGTTTTTGCTATACTACCCCTATGCAGGGTGAGCAAACAAACACAGAACAAGACGAGCATTTATCACAACATGACGACTATCCGTCAAAGATCCATCGTTTTCTCCGTACCAAGTCAGGTGTTAGGTACTTTTTTGCTGCCGTAGGTCTGATTCTAGTTACAGGCATAGGCCTTATTCTATTACTTTTATCGCAGCCAGAACCGACTCCATCTGCTACTAGTACTGTCCCTAAACCGAAACAGAAGTTCTATTCTCCATTAACAGGACTACCAGTGGCAGACGAAGCAGCTACGAAAAAGGCCGTGACTGCAGTCATGATCGAGAATAGCCCCGATGCCCGACCACAGTCTGGGCTCAAAGATGCTGGTGTCGTGTATGAAGCCATCGCAGAAGGCGGCATCACACGATTTGTCGCCCTCTACCAAGAATCCCGGCCCAATCTTGTAGGGCCTGTCCGCAGTGTACGGCCTTATTACGTTGAGTGGGCTAGTGCCTATGACCCGGCCGTCGCACACATCGGTGGAAGCAAACGTGCTCTCGATCTTATACGATCAGGTGAATATGGCGTCGACATGGACCAGTTTTTTAACGCTGGTACATTTTGGCGGGCGAATGATCGCGAAGCACCACATAATGTATACACTGATTTTAATAAGCTCGATGCACTCCGCGAATCGAAGGGTAAAACATCAAGTACATTCACTGCTTTTGCACGCGGTGATAGCAAGACCCCTCCGCCACGCAATGCCAGCACCATCACTATTGGCGTCTCTAGTGGCAGCTTCCTAGTCGAGTACTCCTATGATGAAGCAAGTGAAACATACCTCAGATCACATAATGGCGTGGCCCATGATGACCGTGAAAAGGGACGAATCGCTCCGTCAGTGGTTGTAGCCTTAAAAGTCGTCATGTCACTCGGGTTCGAGGACGGTAACCGAGAACAGATAACAACAACGGGTGAAGGCCAGGCATATATCTTCCAAAATGGTAGCGTCACCGAAGCAACCTGGCAAAGAAGTGACGTAAAGTCACCGCTAAAACTCGTCGGGTCTGACGGTAAAGATATCATACTCTCACGAGGTCAAACCTGGATCACCGCACTTGCACAAAACAAGGCTGTGACGTGGCAGTGAGACTCGCTGACTATTACCATGAACATGTCCGCAGGGTTTCATTAGTCGCTGGAGCTATGCTATTTGCAGTTAATCTTTCGCTCACAATACTGCTGTTACAGTTTGGCTATCCGCTCCTAGTTGTGAGTGTCTTTGTGCTACTACCTGTTGTACTACTACAGGTTTTTTCTATTATCATTATTATCCGATATGCAATGGAACCTCTCGAGATACTGTCAAAAGCGATTACCCATGTCTCACCACAGGAAAACGATGTAACACCGCCACAGATCAACCAGCCACGTCATGAAAAAACCGGTCTCAAAATGATGGTCCAAACAGTCTATGATCTTGGTACAGTACTGCCAGCAAGTGGGGGAGTCCAAACGACGCATGACATTGCAGATAGCCTACCCTGTGGCATCATCGCCATGAACTCTTCTGGAGAAGTCATTTACGTTAATAAAAATGCTCCTATCATTAAGGACGCCCAAGGTAAGGTCAACCTCAAGCTGCAGTTTACCGACAAAGACAACCTCAACGAGTGGCTCAAAAACGCCACCGTTCAAAAGATGCAAGACGAAAAGCTCTGGCAGGGTGTCGAAGATGCAGCTCCTGACAATCCTGACCGCAAGCTCTATGATGTCCTCGGATTTTATCAAAAAAACGCACCCACGGGGTTTGAAACGGTATTAGTTACCATAGATCGAACAGCAAATTACGTCGAAGATGAGGAAGCAATTGACTTTATCTCCCTTGCGGCCCATGAGCTCCGAGGCCCGATCACCATCATCCGTGGGTATCTAGATGTGTTGATCGATGAGCTCCAACCACACCTCCAAGGAGATCAAAAACAGCTCATTGATCGGCTCGATGTGTCGGCGTCTCGCCTCAGTGGCTACGTCAACAATATCCTCAACGTTGCCAAATTTGACCGACGCCATCTGAAGCTCAATCTCGTCGAAGATCGCATGAGTGATATATATGCAGTGATAGCAGACGACTTGCAATTACGAGCCCGCACCCAAGGCCGGGTGCTCACTGTGTCGATACCACAAGACCTGCCGACAATTGCAGCAGACCGCAACAGTCTTAGTGAGGTAGTGGCAAATCTCGTCGACAACGCCATCAAATACAGCAACGAAGGCGGGCAGGTGACCATCCAAGCAGCAGTTGATGGCAACTACGTTAAATGTTCCGTCACCGACCAAGGCATCGGCATACCGGCCTCTGTCCTCGGAAATCTATTTAGCAAATTTTACCGATCGCACCGATCGAGGACATCTGTATCAGGTACAGGGCTAGGGTTGTACATCAGCAAAGCCATTGTTGAGTCTCACGGTGGTCAAGTAAGTGTCAGCTCGCGAGAACAGCAAGGCTCTACCTTTGCATTTACCGTTCCTATATACGCAACAGTTGCCGAAAAGCTGGCAGCAGGTAATAATGGCAACGAAGGAATCATCCAAACTTCTAGCGGCTGGATCAAAAACCACAACAAACTTGGAGGCTAACAAATGCAATCACATCCCATCAAAACCATATTAGTAATCGAAGACGATCGTTTTATTGGCGAGATGTATGTCCGTAGCCTAATAAAAGAGGGTTACGAAGTCGATTGGGTAGTGACCGGCACAGAAGGCTACTCATCGGCAACCAGCAAGACATATGACCTCATACTCCTTGATATTATGCTGCCTGAGGCCCAAGGCACAGATGTGCTATCAGAGCTTCGCAACGACATCGAGGACAAAATCCCTCAAAGTAAAGTCATTGTTCTCACAAATTTTGAGCAGGATGATCAGTCTCGAATGGCGATGCAGGCAAAAGCCGATGGGTATCTCATCAAAGCTGAGATCACCCCACGTAAGCTCCTCGAAATCATCAAGCAACTCAATTAGCTGGTAGACATCCCGCCTCTGTTTTGCTATAGTATTTCGGTCGATAGCGGCATATAGTCTCATACTAAGGTATGAAACCGTCGCTCTTCGGAAATGGTCGAAAATGAGCAAGCTAATTTTCGCCTCATTTCACTCATAGCTAGGTCTCATCGTCTAACGGTTAGGACGCCAGGTTCTCATCCTGGCAATCCGGGTTCGATTCCCGGTGAGATCACCAGGTTAATACCTCAGCATTTCGCTGGGGTTTTAACGTTTCTATGTTTTGTCGATACACAAGCTCAAAAGAAAGTTCAAAATTTTCCAGCACTATCACGAAGTTGGTTTACTATGACAATTAGATGCTGCGGAAGACCCTAATCTTGCAATTGTGCTTTAAATACTATATGATTCTGCTAACCATAAACGCGTAGAATATTTGTTGATCGAGGAGGTAGTAGATTTTATGCCATTCACAGGAACCGGAACTGGAATACAAAATGCTAATGACATATTTTTCTCTGCTTTAGCATCGAACAATGTCCTTCGCTACAATGGTGCGAGTTCTAAATGGAACAACGGTCCTCTTGTTGTCGCTAACTCGGAAATTGCAGATGGTACTATTACTGAAACTAAACTATCTGTTGCCAACACTCCGTCTCTCAACCAGCTCATGAGCTGGGACGGTAGTAGTCTCGCGTGGGTAACAGCAACAAAGTCTACCGTTGGTCTTGCAAACGTCGACAATACATCGGATGTTAACAAGCCTGTCTCTACGGCAACGCAGACGGCGCTAAGTGGGAAGGCAGCAACGACCCACAGCCACGCTATTGCTGATCTGCCTGCAGGTTCTGTAGTGTCTACAAGCACTAATACTCGTCCTACCTCCCGTACAGATATTGTCGTAATGTGGACAGGAGCCACCGACCCAGGCGGAGCAGCGCTTAGTGGGGATGTCTGGCTTGGAGCGCCATGACGCCTAAAGTGTGCGGTGGTCTCTCCACCGCGACCGGAGCTACTCAGCTCAACTACGATCAATTCGGACCTGACCTTATCTTTCACAAGGTCGCATGGAGTTCCGTTAGCCCCAACACCAACCCAGCCTCAGGTGGAACTTACAACTGGTCTGCAATTGATGGTAACATGTCAACCTATTCGGCTTCTCGATATACGCTTCGAATTCAAGCAGGTGACGATGCACCTGGCTGGCTAAAGACTGCTGCTGGATCTATCAACCTCTATAACACGGCACGTGCCCAAACTGCCAACTGTTGTATGTGGTGGAAGCAGGAAGCAAAGGACGCTTGGCTACACATGATCAATGCGGCGGGTGCGAGGTATGACAGTGACCCGCGCGTTGTGATCGTATCTGCTGATCTACCAATGGTTGTATACTCCGAGCCATGGATTCTCGGAAACGATGACCCGTCTGCTATCGACGCCTTCAACAATGGACTTACTTTGAACGTTCAGCGAGATGTAATCAAGTGGTGTATAGACGTAACGGCTGCGGCATTTCCTAACACTCTTGTCGAAATAGCAATACATGAAGGTTTTCAATACCCGACAGCAGCTGGCTGTGTGACATCTATTCCTATAGGTAGAGATCTTGCTCATGAAATTGCACTCGCTCATGGCAAGCACGTTATCATGACAGATTATGGCCTCGGCGTACCAGATACAGCTGCAGCACACGTCACGGGTACGGGTGATTTGAGTACGAAGAATGATGTATATGACTGGATGAACTTTCGCTCAACCGCTGCGGCTGGGGCAGCTCAAGGGCCAATTGGATTCCAATTGACTCCAAATGGTCAGACCTCATCAGCTAACTACGTCCAAATGGCGCAGAACGCCGTCGACCTAGGTGGTTGGGAATGTGAAACATCCGGGTGGGGCAGTATGCCCTCGGCGGAAATCACTCGCCTTGATAATGCACTGAAGGCCAATGCAGCTGAAGGATGGCCTATTGCAGGTGGCGGTCCTCCTCCTTCGAGTCTCGAACCTGTAGGTGTGTTCACGGGTGGAAACGACGGAGGTACATCAAACGTCACCACCCAAACACTGACTCTTCCCGCAGCTGCTGCTGTCGGGGATGTAGCTATCGTTATGTCTACTGCTTTCTCCACCACTGCCACTGCTACCCTCGCATCGGGTAGCGCTGGAAGCTGGACACTACTATCTGGACCTGATGCCAGTTTTACAGGGTCAAACTACAGAGAATATCTATGGGCAAAGACTCTTGCAGCTGGTGATATTGGGAGTTCAGTCGTAATTACATGGTCAGCCCAATTAGCCGGTTTGGCAGTCGGAGTTGTATATCCAGCAGGTTGCACCATTGGACCAAATGGATTTGCTACGGTTACGGGTGGCTCTTCGGCTATAACGCCTACTGGAGTTGCAGCTACTGCAGGTGACGCTCTGCTCCTATTCGTTACAGCCAAAGCAAACTCAGGTGCAACGCCTGCTACTGCCACATTACCTGGCACAGCTACCTCAGATAAAGTATCTGCTACCGCTTCTGTTGCAGGCACAAACTTCGGAACCGTTGCTGCACACCAGCCAGTTGATACAACAGGTACAGTAGGCAATACTTCAATTACATTTAGCGTTGCAACCAATGGTGCATCCGCGTATACACTTGTACTATCACCACCAGCGTCCACTACGGGGTTACCTGTCTTTTTGAGATCTGGCGGATCATGGGTTGCTAAGCGTCTCGTACGAGTTCCGTAACTAAAACAGCGTCAATAAACAGCCACAAGCGCAACACTTTCGTGGTACCATAGAGTTCTATGTCACATACTAAATATCTGTGACAGTAACGGATATGGAGCACTATGGACACTACTACTATCTCTAGCCCAAAACCATGCATAATTGCCTATACCAAAAACAGTGATGACCCGAATGCACTGGTGTTTGCTGATGACGCCAAGCATGACGAGATCTTAACTCTATTTGTCGATCCTTATACCGACACGACAAAGGTGCCCTACGATGGGAAATCGCTACTTAATAGCGGTGAATGTTTCGAAGTCAAATTGTCACAAAACAGTATTGAAGCAATAGATAGTCAGTTCGTCACACTATGGTCGCAAGTATCTGGGCTCAGTGATTACGACCCAGCGGATCACGACGGCAGTGCTATGAAAGCTATGTATAGCTTTGACGGCAAAAAACTGATTTTTAAACGAATTTCGAAGAGTCAGCAGCTGCACGACAGCAAGATCATCAGCCTTGACGGCGAACCTACTGTCACACCTCTGATCAACGTCATGGCGATCGATGAGAAGGTTGATGCTATATACGACACACAGACTCACAAGTTTTATTTCACCGATTTTCAGGCTGCAAAAGCTGTTTTCGGCACGTTAGAAGTCTAT
>JBDSLH010000021.1:0-14631 GCA_039916485.1 Saccharimonadales bacterium (SeqCode)
CAGAACTTCAAGACGACACCAACGTCGGTGGTAACCTGACAATTGCTGCTAGCAAATCACTATCCCTCACTGGTGGCAATACCGCGTCCCGACCTGGTTCACCTACCGAAGGCATGCTGTACTACGATACGACGACCAAACAGCTCCTGACATATGCAAACGCTAAATGGCAAGCAGATCGCACTGGCGCTACGAAAGTCGTCGCTATGGGTGCTCCAGCGGGCTGTACGGGCACAGTTCCTGTGGCGAGCCAGAACTATGATGCTGCTGACTATGTTGTCACGAGCTGTACCAGCGCCCAGACGACGATAAATGCAGCGATTGCCGCCTTACCAGCTGGTGGTGGCACTGTCTACCTCATGGAAGGCACCTACATAATTGACGGGGCTATTACACCTGGAGCCAAGACAAGACTGGTAGGTGCAGGCCCTGGCACTGTCATTACCCTAAAAAATGGCATAAATGCCAGTGTGAATGCCATAACCATCAGCTCAGTGAATGAAGTAGAGGTCAGCAACCTATCCCTTGCCGGTAACAAAGCAAACAACAGCTCGGGCACTCAAAGGGGCATTTCAATTGGTACAAGTGGCAGCGCTACGTTGGCAGGCACGATCATGAATAACCTGACGATCTCAAATTTCCGTGACACTGGTATAGATATGGTGACTGGTAAATCGACCCGAATTACGAATTCATCTATTTTCTCAAATAACACGGGTATATCGTTTAACGGCGTCACAGAGATGACCATATCTGGTAACACCATTTCATCTAACGTAAACACTGGAATAACCGTCCTCGGTACGCTGAGTACGGTCACAAACAACACCCTGCGAGCGAATGGCACGGGTGTATATATGCAAAGTGGCCAAGAGAACAGCATTTCGAGTAACGTGGTTGTTGCTAGTACTTCCACTGGTATATCACTATCATCTAGTAGCAATTACAATACGATCACGGGCAACACAGTCACCGGTGGCGCAACCGAGGGCATATTCCTCAGTAGTTCATCACACAATACCATCACAAGTAATGTTGTCGAAGGTAACGCCACAACTGGTATAGGTGTGAGTTTTGTCTCTGACAACAACATTGTGTCTAACAACCGGGTACACAACAACGGGGGCAGTGGTGGTAGTCATGGTATCTATGTCTACTGGTCCGCTAGCTATAACAGGATCGTTGATAATGCTGTTACTGATACCGCAGGTAGTGGGTACGCTATTAACGTCATCAACTTCTCGGGTGCGTCTACCGGAAACTATGTAGCTGGCAACACCTACTCGGGCACAGGTGCAACGACAATTAATGATGCAGCAACAGGTACCATATATGGTGGACAAACAAATGGCTCGACTAATTATATGATCCAACCTGCCGGTACTATTGAGCTTATGAAAAACACCAATGTTACGGGGACGCTGACTGTCAGCGGCACGACAACGTTGAATGGTTCACTTGCAGCTAACTCAACCGCAGTATTCAAGAATGCAGCAGATTCAACGAATGGGTTCCAGATACAAAGTTCTGATACGACAGCTTTGCTTACTGGAGATACTACAAACAAAAAGATTGTCATTCGCGCGCTTGATGTGACGCTCAACCTCACACTCAACGGACATTTGGTCTCCGGAGGAACTGCACCGACGATTGCTGCTGGAGCCGCAGCCTGTACCATCCCTACAGTATCTGTAGTGGGAACAGATACTGCTGGAAAGATTACTGTTGGTACGCAAGGTACATGCGCGTCGGGTACGCTCGTAACGGTGACCTTTGCATCAGCCTTTGCAGCATCACCTTATGTCTCCCTAACTCCTGCAAATGCAGCTGCTGCAGCACTCGCACCGTATGTCAATAATTCGACAATAAGTACCACTAGTTTCGAGATTGTAACAGCTGCTGCTACGACTTCTCCAAGCGGATATGTCTGGTATTATCACGTCATCCAGTAGATATCCACGGTTCAAAGACTATGTGAGCACCAGATATAGGATATCGGCTAACGCCTCTTCCTATTCGGCACCATTACAAAAACCCACCGAAGTGGGTTCATGTAATGGTGGGCGATATAGGATTCGAACCTATCACCTCAACAACGTCAATGTTGCGCTCTAGCCAAATGAGCTAATCGCCCTGGATTGTAGAATCTAACGTTCGACAGTTTGCCACACTGTTGTTGTGAATTTGGCTAGAGCGCTGCGCTATTATTTCGCTGAAGGCTCTCCAAATGAGCAAATGACCCGTAAGTACAGGTAAGATGATACCAAAAACAGGGGACAGATGCAATTGATGTGCTATCATAAAACCAAGCAATGACGCGGTCTAACCACCCGCCGAGCACGCTGGAGCGGTCGCAGATGGCGAAATAAATGCGGCAAGAGTGAAAGATTTCGGTGGAACAGCCTATCTATATGGGCCCGAAACACGCTATGAGACTATATTTTTAGCCTCGTGTAGCGTGTTTTTCTAATTAAACGAGGAGATATATATGGACGACAAACAACTCTACGCTATGCGTCACAGCTTGGCACATATTACCGCCCAAGCGGTGCAACATCTTTGGCAAGACGCCAAGTTTGGTGTCGGTCCTGTCGTCGAGAATGGTTTTTATTATGATATTGACCTCGGTGAGACCAAGATATCCGAAGATGATTTCCCGAAGATCGAAGCCGAGATGCTCAAGATTGTCGATGCTAATTATGCGTTTGAACAGAGTAAAAAATCTATAGATGAGGCTATCACTTGGGCCAAAGAAGCTGAACAACCATATAAACACGAGTTACTGAACGACCTGAAGCGCGCTGGTACCACTGTCGCAAAAGACCTCGATGCTGCAGAGCTCGGGGTTGAGTCAACGGGAGATAGCGCAGTTGAGTCCGTGTCGTTCTATACAGATGGGGACTTTACCGATCTCTGTCGTGGTCCTCATGCCACCACAACAGGGAGTGTCGGTGTTTTTAAACTGATGCGCGTCGCCGGTGCATATTGGCGTGGTAAGAGTGACAACGCCCAAATGCAGCGCTTGTATGGAGTGGCATTCCAAGACCAAACGGAGCTTGATACTTATTTGCACCAGCTTGAAGAAGCCAAAAAGCGTGATCACCGCAAGCTTGGCCAAGAGTTAGACCTCTTTGTCTTTTCGCCACTGGTAGGGTCAGGTTTACCGCTGTTTACACCTCGAGGGACGATTATCCGAGATGAGCTTACTGCCTTTGCTGAAACCTTGCGCGTTGCATCTGGTTTCCAGAGGGTGAGCATTCCACATATTACCAAGACCGAACTCTATAAAGTTTCTGGTCACTGGGACAAGTTTGGCGAAGAGCTCTTTTTGGTCAAAAGCCAAGAGACAAGTGATGAGTTTGCCTTGAAACCTATGAACTGTCCACACCATAATCAGATCTATGCAGCCCGTCCGCGTAGCTATCGAGACTTACCGATCCGTTATTTTGAGACGACGACGGTATATCGTGACGAAAAGACAGGCGAGCTCGGTGGATTGAGCCGTGTGCGATCAATCTCACAGGATGATAGCCACGTCTATGCCCGTCGTGACCAGCTACAAACAGAGGTGGGCCGTCTTGTTAGTGATGTACAGACGCTATATTCTGCACTCGATATGCCGCTTAGGGCTCGTCTTAGCTTCCGTGACGCCAGTGAAAAGTATCTGGGGGATCCAGAGCTCTGGAACGTTGCACAGGCGACGATACGGGATCTCGCGACCGAAAACAAGCTCAAATCCTTTGAAGCCGAGGGTGAAGCGGCCTTCTACGGACCAAAAATTGACTTTATGGCACTCGACGCTATCGGACGCGAGCACCAAGTTGCGACAATTCAGCTCGATTTTGTACAGCCTCAACGATTTGACCTCGAGTACACCGATGAGCACGGCGAAAAACAGCAACCAGTGATGATTCACTGTGCGATCCTCGGCTCGATCGAGCGATTCCTCAGTGTGTACATCGAGCATACAGCAGGTCGATTCCCGATGTGGGTGTCCCCTGAGCAGCTTAGAGTTATCCAAGTAAAAGATAGTCCGGAGGTGGTGAATTTTGTACAACAGTTAGTATCTGCAGCTCGAGAAAAAGGGCTAAGAGTTACTGTTGATGACGATAATCAGTCTGTTGGCAAAAAGATTCGTGATGCTGAAATGTGGAAAGTCCCATACACTCTTGTGATAGGTGAAAAAGAGGTTCAAGCTGAGCGCCTGAAACCCCGCGTCCGATCTGATCTCGCCGTCCTTGGCGGTGAAGAGCGTGAATATGAAGTCGACCAGCTTCTCCAAAGTCTTGCAAACGAAATAAAAGCTCGCGCAAGTAAATCATCTCTGTAGGGGTTCATATGACGAGACCACTTATTGCAATCGATATAGATGATACTCTTGCAGACAGCACAGAGCTAATACGGTTGAATGTGAATAATCGCTATAATGTGAGTATCTCTAAAGAAGCATATCGATCCGAAGGGGAATATTGGGGTTATTATGAGAGAGTTTGGGCTGAACATGGGATTGCAGATCTGACTCTTGAGAATTTCTTTGATGATGAAATGGTGAGTGAAATCATGGAAGTACCGCTATTACCGAGCGCCTTATTTGCCATCAAAGTACTCCACAAAACTTTTGATATTGTGCTCATTACTTCCCGTCGAAAAGAGCGGGCGGCACAAACAAAGAAATGGGTCGAGACTAGCTTTGGTGGTATTACTATAGACGTCCACTTCTCTGAGGCTCATAAAGATGAATCAAAAATGACCAAGGGCCAGATTTGCACAGCGCTCGGGGCCAGATATTTGATTGATGATAATGTTGGACACTGTGAAAGCGCTATCAATGAAGGCGTGACACCACTGTTATTTGGGGAGTATGGTTGGCAAGGTTCAGCACCAGATACCCTTTTTCGATGTAGAGACTGGCCTAGTGTGTTAGATTACTTTGCACGGATATGAATCTACCATTTAAAGAAGCTGTGCTCGAGATAGTCGCGCAAATACCCAAAGGCCGCGTGATGACATATGGTGATATCGCGGCGATAGCCGGACATCCATATGCTGCACGCCAGGTTGGTGGGGTTGCACATTTTGGGCCTACGGATTTGCCGTGGCACAGGGTTGTAAACAGATTTGGTGACTGCGCTAGTGGGTATTACGGTGGTAAAGAAGGTCATAAGCTAGTACTTGAGGCTGAAGGGTTCACGATAAAGGATTATCAGATAGTAGACTTTGAGGAGCGACGATGGCGACCGAAAATCAGCTAATAGTGATCACCGGCCCGACAGCCAGTGGCAAAACAGCCCTCGCGATTGAGCTCGCAGAACAGTTCAACGGTGAGATAATTTGTGCTGATTCACGAACAGTTTACAGGGGTATGGACATTGGAACAGCCAAACCAACCCCTGAAGAACAGGCGCAAGTACCGCACCATCTTCTGGATGTTGTGAACCCTGACGAGCGGTACACCGTATCAATGTTTCAGGAGCAAGCTCGAGCGACGATCGAAGATATTCGTTCCCGTGGCAAAATCCCGTTCCTAGTTGGTGGGTCTGGATTGTATATTGATAGCGTCATTCTCAACTATAAGCTCGGAAAAGACAGGACAAAAAAGCGTGCAGGATATGAATTAATGGACAAGGAGCAATTAAGGCTGTTGCTAAAAGAGCGACAGATTTCTGTACCGCAGAATGAACACAATAAGCGTCATCTGATCCGGGCACTCGAACAAGGCATAATCAATACTACCAGATCAGCTGTACCGCAAAACGGTACCATAGTTGTAGCAATAGCAACGGAAAAAGCAGAGCGTGATAGACGGATCGCTGCCCGTGCAGATGAGATATTTGCTGGTCCAATCCTGCAAGAAGCCGAAACGCTAGCCCTTCGCTATGGCTGGGAACACGAAAGCATGACCGGTAATATCTATCCATTAGCGAGACAAGTTCTTGAAGGCACAATGTCTATTGCTGAAGCAAAACAACGATTCATCATCAAAGATAGGCAATTGGCAAAGAGACAAATCACATGGCTGAAACGACATGACTTCGTACTATGGCTTAGTCTAGAAGAGGCTCGCACCTACCTATATGGTGTGCTAGAATAGTATTCAATACCAGAGAGGGTTACGCGACATGATTGACGCATTGTTTGGTTCAAAAACTCGAGTAAAATTATTGCACCTGTTCCTAAATAATCCGAACAGAGCTTTTTATGTGCGCGAAATAACTCGCAAAATTGACGAACAAATTAACTCTGTGCGTCGCGAACTCGCTAATATGCTCAGTATCGGTATCATCAAGAGTGAGACCAGTAATAACCGCTTGTACTACGAGATCAATCAAGAGTATCAACACTTTAAGCCTTTACATGAGATCTTTTCTGACTCTACGGGTGGCGTGGCATCAGTTGAGTCAAAAGTTGATGCGAATGACTGGCCAAAACGCCTTAAACCCCTCGGTGATATACGAGTACTGGTATTCTCGGGTAGCCTTGTCAAAGGCTCTACAAGTGACGTTGATGTGCTCATAGCCGGTGATATCAACAAGACACAAGCAAAGAAATTCATCAAAGAGCTCGAAGAAGAAGAGAATCGTTCATTAAATTTCGCGGTTATGAGCTATCAAGACTTTTATTACCGTCTGAGCATTCGTGACAAATTCGTCGTGGCCATTACAAGTGGTAAACATACGACAATAGTAGACGCAGAAAATATTTTAGAATAATACAGGTAAGGAGATAGACATGGACATTTCGTACAAAGGTGGCAACTGCATAGAAATCGCTGTAAAAAAAGAAACAGTTATTATTGACGGAGGGCTTAGTGCTCTAGGCCTCAAGGACGTTATAGGAAAAGATGCAGTTTATCTTGCGACTCAAAAAGGCTTCAACCCAGCCAAGGCTGAGGGCATGATCGTTGAAGGTCCAGGAGAGTACGAGATCCGTGGCGTATCTGTTAAGGGTATTGCATCTGTACGTATGGTAGAGCTAAATGATGACAAAAAAGCTACAATATATCGACTTGTCATCGATGGTGTATCGTTCGCAATCGTCGGTCATGTCCGCGTGCCCCTCACGGAAGATGAACTTGAAAAGATTGGTGTTGTTGATGTCGCGATCGTACCTGTCGGCGGTAATGGCTATACCTCAGATGGTCACCAAGCGACAAGCGTCATTAAACAACTTGAACCGAAAGTGGTCATCCCGACACACTATGAAGATAAAGCTATTTCCTACGAAGTTCCACAACAGCCGCTTGCTGATTTCCTCAAGGAAATGGGTGCAGAACATGAGACCGTTTTGTCCTATAAAGTGAAAAATGGTATTCTCCCTGCAACATTGACTGTCGTAGAGATTGAACGGTCGTAAACCGTAAGGCTTATAGAGTGTTGACCTCTGATGTCTTGTAGTGTAAGATAGTACGAGTCTAAAAGTAATTTATAAGGAAACACATATGGCAGCGCGATGCGAATTGACAGGCAAGGGAAAGCAATACGGTAATAACGTGAGCTTTTCATTGCGCCGTACAAACCGTGTATTTAAGCCAAATCTTCAGAAGAAGACATTTGTTGTTGACGGAGAAAAGGTCACGATGGTTCTCAGTACCCAGGCCATCCGTACTCTTAAGAAAAAGGGCATTCTCTAAATACCCGTTTTCTTGCGGTAAAAACTCTCCGATATCGGGGAGTTTTTAGTATACTAAGAGGATATGGGAATAGATTTAGGATATATCGCTACTGTTATCGTTGTCGTGTTGCTGTCTATGACGCTTCACGAAGCCATGCATGCGTTTGCGAGCTATTGGCTCGGAGACAACACTGCTAAAAACGAGGGAAGATTGACACTCAATCCGATCAAACACATTGATCCTGTGCTTACTATTGGGTTACCGGTATTTTTGGCGATCGTCGGTGGTCCTATCTTTGGTGGTGCAAAACCAGTGCCGTTTAATCCACAAAACGTACGCTGGGGAGAATATGGGGCGGCGCTTGTCGGGCTTGCTGGCCCATTCACGAACCTCGTCTTATCATTCATCTTCTTTGGGCTTCTTGTGATATCTGGTGGTGGCGATGGCTTGCTGACGACGTTTTTGCAACTATCTGTCGTCGTTAACCTCGGGTTCTTTATCTTTAATATGATCCCAATACCACCGCTTGATGGTTCACGCGCGCTGTATGCCATCGCTCCAGACCCAGTGCGTCGGTTTATGGAGATGATGGAACAATACGGAATCATAGTTGTATTTGCCGTAGTACTACTTGCAGGACAGTATATCGGCCAGTTCATAGGTACTATCCAGCGAGAGATTATCCAAGTATATGCTGCTATATTTGGTGTACCGATGCTCTAGAGGCTAATGGCAATACGTCTCCTAGTGCTATATCGATGCTTCGCATCCATATAACGCGTCGTCACTCGAATTAACAGATAAACACGTTAATTGCTCGTTTCCTAGTGTTATAATAAGAGTGTCCTTCAATTGCTTGAGGGTTATGATTTCCAACACTACGATGACGGAAGTTCAACAATTATCTGCCCCGTGGGGCATGTATGAGAGCATCCACCTTGCATTTACGCGGGGATTCATCGACCCTCAAGCGACGAAGGACATTTTTATATCCGTACAAAAGCCGTATACTGGAGATACCAATGAAACAAAAAGTAGTTGTTAGGGCAATAATTAAGCAGGACGGGAAAGTCTTGCTGCTTCGCCGTAAGGGCGGCCGACCTTCAATTGCCAAATTATATGAGTTACCAGGCGGTCGGGTACATATCAATCAACAGCCAGAAGACGCAGCCAGAAGATCACTCGAAGTACATATTGGTGCGCAAGTTTCGACCGTACATTTGGATGATGTACTGACATATATCGACCCAGACGATCGTGAGTTGCAGTATACATTTATCGTCTATCGTGTCGCACTTTCTGAGACAGAACGAACAATAAAACTGAGTGATGAATATGACAAATATGTGTGGAAGTCGTTGTCCGATATACAATTAGACGAAATCACACAGTCCACCCAACAGCTGTTAAAACTTGTTCCTACGTCG
This sequence comes from Saccharimonadales bacterium (SeqCode), assembly GCA_039916485.1. Lineage (GTDB taxonomy): Bacteria > Patescibacteriota > Saccharimonadia > Saccharimonadales > Saccharimonadaceae > JAPUDQ01. The sequence continues at coordinate 9,040 of JBDSLH010000021.1, forward strand.
TTCTCACGCCCAGGCGATATGATTTCTACATCTGTTAATGATGTAAAAATTAGTACATTTGAAAAATTGATTGCATATTCAGACGGTGGGTCACGAGGTAACCCGGGGCCATCAGCCAGCGGGTTTGTTTTGCTCGATGAACGTAGTCAAATAGTCTACGAAGGCGGAAGCTTTTTAGGCCACACTACCAACAATGTTGCTGAATATACGGCTGTTCTCGAAGCTCTCGATATGGCAAAAAACTTTGGCGCTCGGATTGTTGATATGCGCATGGATAGCCAACTTGTTGCTAATCAAATGAACGGGATTTACAAAATCAAGAACCCTGATCTATCACTTATTCATCATCGCATCAAAGAATTATCCACTGAGTTTGATAAAGTCAGCTATAGCTATGTGGCGCGTGCTTATAACAAACTCGCTGACGGCATGGTCAACAAAATTCTCGACGCTCACTCATAAAATGATATATAACTTCGTTTGATATAACACGTCGTCGCCTCAGAAATAACAGTAAAACTTTTATTTCGTTCGGGCTCCTAGTGCTATACTAGTAATCGTTAGATTACTAAGCAATCGCTTGTACCTTGGTACGAGAGGAAAGTCCGGGCAGCATAGGACAATGACAGTCGCTAACGGCGACCGGGGGTGACCCTAGGGAAAGTGCCACAGAAACGATACCGCCTTTGCGCCCCTAAAGGGTGTGACGGTAAGGGTGAAAGGAGTGTCCACTTCGGTGGATGCGAGTTCGGCGCGAAGGCGCCAAGTTCGCAAGGTAAGAGCTCACAGCGATGTACGGTGACGTACAGAGGAGGTAAACCCTGTCTGCTGCAAGGAGATGTAGGCCCTGTTTACAGGACGGTCCGGTAGTCTTGCATCGATAACCGCTCGAATCATATGGCAACAGATGATCTAGATAGATGATTGCTCACGACAGAACCCGGCTTATCGGTAATCTAACACCTAAAAAGACACCCATCAGGGCGTCTTTTTAGTTTCTTACCGTCAATTTCTTTTATGACGTCTGCGAAGTAGCACTGCTGTGACAATCCAAATTATTAGGATTGGCCATCCAAACATGAGTACAAGCATTATTGTCCATATGATTGAACTACCAAATGGATCGGCGCAGATTTGTTTCATCATACTGTCGCTCGTGCACTCAAATGAACTCGGATCCATACGTAACGCTGATACAGTAAAGAAGGCGTACACTAGCCCGACTACGATCACGATTAATGCAGTGTATAACACAAAAAACTTTCCAAGTTTGCTCAAGCTGAGCCATTTCTTGGAAAGTGTTTGTTGCATCTATGGCTTACTTGATCGCTTTGATAACAGCGGCAAATGCATGTGGTTCACGGGCTGCAAGTTCGGCAAGTGTTTTGCGGTCAAGCTCAACGTTTGCTGTCTTGAGACCATTAATCATCTTTGCGTAGGTTGTACCATGCTCGCGAGCAGCAGCATTGATACGGGTGATCCAGAGGCCACGGAGGTCTCGTCGCTTGTTGCGACGGTCTCGGTAAGCGTATTGAAGTGCTCGGGTAACAGCTTGCTTTGCGAGGCGAAAGCTTCGCGTACGAGCATGTTGCATACCTTTGGCTGCTTTTAAGATCTTTTTGTGCTTAGCACGGGCGGTGACGCCTCGTTTTACTCTCATAATTAAACTCCTATATCCTTACGTGGGCTAAACGCCCAACGCTCGTTTAACGTTTCTTGCTATTTTGCCGGTTACTTCAGCTGGCGAGCCGATAACTCGTTTGCGGCGATTACTCTTGCCAGACAAGAGGTGATTACCGAAAGCACGTCGGCGAAGCAACTTACCTGATGAGGTGATCTTGATTCGCTTAGCGGTGCCTTTGTGTGTCTTCATTTTTGGCATTATTTACTCCTTACGGTGACGCTTAGGTTCCGACCTGCCATGGTAGGTGAACCTTCGACGATTGCATCTTCAGCTAATAGTTCCATGATCCGTTTCATAAGTTCATGACCAATTTCTTGGTGAGCCATTTCTCGTCCACGGAAGACGATCATGATTTTGACCTTGTCTCCCTCAGATAAGAACTCGCGGATTTTGCGCAACTTGATGTCTAAATCATGTTGGCCAATCTTGAGACCGAGGCGCATCTGTTTTATATCTGTCGTCTTCGCATTCTTTTTGTTCCGCTGTAGTTCCTTCATCTTCTGGTACTGGAATTTGCCCCAGTCTACGATTTTGGCTACAGGAGGAGATGCGTTTGGCGAGATCTCAACGAGGTCCAACCCGGCTTTTTCGGCTTCTAAAAGTGCTTCTTTGCGTGATAAAATCCCTAGCTGTTCGCCTTCAGGACCTATCACTCGCAGCTCTGAAGCCCTGATGACTTCGTTGATGCGAATCGATCGATTGTTAATATCGTCTCCCCTTATGCACCTCTCAAAATTAGATGTGCGTTTGTTATTATTTTCAAGGAGTTATTGTAACAGATGAGACGAGCAAATGCAAACAGGGGTTAAGCGTTTCGGGTACCCCGATACTGTAATGCTTCGGCAATATGAGCAGGAGTAATGTCTTCTGATGATTCGAGATCTGCAATTGTACGAGCGACTCGGATTACTTTGAAATATCCACGAGCCGATAGGTTCATGGTGGCACTGGCGGCTTGCAATAAGTCTTCTGCGGCCGAGAGCAGGTGGGCATGAGTTTTGATGCCGCGACTATCAAGCTGCGCATTGGTGAATGATTTGCCATATCGCTTATGCTGCCGCTCCCGTGTTTTTGTGACAACATCACGCCATAGAACAGACGTAGTATCAGAGTTATGCTTAGCTGTTGTCAAAAAGTCCTTCTCTGAAACTCGAGCAACAGGGATGATCAAATCTATCCGATCAAGTAATGGGCCAGACACCCGTTTTTGGTATTGTAACAGCTGGGTGGAGGTACACTGACACTCCCGAGTCATATCCCCGTAGTAGCCACACGGACAGGGGTTTTTGGTAGCGACGAGCATGAAGTTAGCTGGGTAAGTGACTTTTTGAGCTGCACGTGACACATGGATACTCCGATCTTCGAGCGGTTGCCGAAGCGCTTCGAGTGAAGCTCGCGGATATTCAGGCAGCTCATCGAGGAATAACACGCCGTGGTGAGCTAAGCTGATCTCTCCAGGTGTTGCTCTAGTACCGCCACCAACTAATGAGACGAAGCTCGACGTGTGGTGAGGTGAACGAAATGGACGGGCAGTTACCACAGCGTCCTCAGCCTCGCCGCCTAAGTTGTGAATTTTCGTCACGTCGACAATTTCATCATGTGTCATAGCTGGTAATATACCCGCTAAGGCTTTTGCGAGCATGGTCTTGCCAGCACCTGGTGGACCATCAAACATGACATTGTGGTGACCAGCTGCAGCGATGAGTAGGGCGCGCTTGGCATGCTCTTGACCGCGGATGTCGCTTATGTCGATCGTTCTATGAATAGCTGGTTCCTGGATCGGTAATGGAACCATTGGAGGGATTGGTTTCTCGCCGATTAGATGGAGGAGTACCTCTGTTAAATTCGTTGCTGGAATTACATCTATACCAGATACTAACGCACATTGTGCTGCATTTGTTGCAGGTACAACAACGGCATTTTTGCCTTGTGATTTAGCACATTCGGCTATAGCGATACTGCCTCGGATGGTCCGGATAGAACCATCGAGACCGAGCTCCCCAGCGAATGCAAGCTGGGATAGATCGGCGCGTATTTGACCGGTTTCTGCAAGGATGGCAACCGCAATCGGTAGATCATAATGCGAGCCGTCTTTTGTAATATTTGCGGGTGCGAGGTTGACGGTAACTTTGTTGTTGGCAAAGTCGAGGTGACTATTGCGGATGGCGCTGCGGACACGTTCCTTTGCCTCATCGACGGATTTGTTAGCAAGGCCAACGATCTGGAGAGTCGGCAGGCCTCGAGCAGTATCGCACTCGACATGGACGAGCTGACCGTCGAATCCGATAGGCGCCACGGTGTAGCATGAAGCTGACATATCGACAGTATGCTACGAGCATAAGTTATTACGCAACTACCGTAAGCATGATTATTATGCTATAATATAGGCATCGTGGGGCTGAACAACGCTTTCGACGATCGGAATTTAACAGATCATTTTGCAAGCCGACCACTGACGTAATCAGTTTATAACTGCAAACATTTTTGCATCAGTAAAAGCATTTGCAAAGAGCTTCACAGCTCCTAGCTTTGCTTTTGCGCCAGCTGTAGCCTAAGGTTATAGCCATCCCGTCTCTGACGTCCTATAGGGGTCACGGGGTGTCATACTCATAGGACTCGGTGTCACTATAGCTGTGGAGTAGTGTCACGACATTAATTCATAGAACGAACCTTGTTATGTTTGAAGATTCTTTAGACAAGGCCGTAAACTAGGAATCTTATATGCTTGTAGACGAATGATAGGTTACCGACCGGACCTGGGTGCGATACCCAGCAGCTCCACCATATATAAACATCCGACCTCGAGTCGGATTTTTATATTGTAAGTTATTGTTCAAGTTATTTACTTGCTTGGAGCACGTTATACTAGAGGTAATGAGTTGTTTAAAAGGAATTAACCTTGGTGGTTGGCTTGTTGCAGAGCGATGGATGACACCTGATCTGTTTGAGGGTGTACAGAATGACGGCGAAATATCATTAGTCCGTGAGCTTGGTAAGGATGAAGCTGCGCGTCGGCTTGATGCCCACAGGGGGAGTTTTATCACCAAAAAAGACTTTATGTGGATACGACAACATGGTTTTGACGTAATACGGCTCCCAGTAGGCTACTGGCTTTTCGAAGAAACACCAGATTTTATAGACGGGGAGGAATATCTCAAAAAAGCCTTTCAATGGGCTGATGAGTATGGCTTGAAGGTAATTCTTGATTTCCACGGACTGCAGGGATCGCAGAATGGTCTGGATCATAGTGGGCGAGTCGGTCCTGTACATATGTATTGGCCTTGGAATAAACGCAAAGCGCTTCAAACACTTGAATACATGTGCCAAACATACGGGAATGAGCCAGCTTTGATCGGTTTAGAAGTAATCAACGAACCCTCTGACAGCTGGTTCTTGTGGAGGCTGATGAGGTACTACGACAAGGCGTTTACTATTGCTGAGCAGTATTTACCCCGAGACTGTAGGATAATCGTCTCAGACGCCTTCAAGCCACGTACCATGGCAAAAAGGCTACTCCGGAAGTCGTACGCACATCGTATTGTGCTCGATATCCATCTCTATCAAGCGCATTATTTGGATAATGACCCTCATGCGACGCCTCTAACCCTCAATCAGCATATTGATGTCGTTGAGAATGAGTGGAGCAGCCTGCTCGAAGAGCTTAGCAGTAATTTCGAAATACTCGTTGGAGAATGGAGCGGCGCATTGCCTTCAGCAGCATATAAAAGCATTGAGGGCGGAGAATTGGTGGGTGTCGGAACCTACATACACGCTCAGCAAAAACTATATCAGCAACGTGCATGGGCAGAGTGCTATTGGACATACAAAGCACCGGGATTAGGCATCTGGGACTATCATACTTTGGACAATAAGTAGTTAGAAAACAACTTGCTACAAGTAAAAACGAC
>JBDSLH010000022.1:0-14699 GCA_039916485.1 Saccharimonadales bacterium (SeqCode)
GCCGGCTTTTTTCATAGCGCGCTGTAAGTGTCGTTTGTCTTTGACCACAAATGCGATATTAACTGGATCTGCGGGCCATCCGTCTGAAGTAGTGACATATCGGGGGATATGATCTGGACGAAACACAACTTGCCAGAACCGACTTGCCAACGGCAAAAGTATATAGGCAAGCACCGCATATGCTAGCAGAACGGCTGGGAAAATTGGCAGACGACGATCAAGATACGGAAATAACACGAATGTTGTGATGCTTGCAAGCGCAATTATCAATATCACAGTCAAGACTCGCCAAATTATTCGGAGGATGTTCCTATACATTACTCTTATTGTACCGTATCTGGAGACAGAGTATAATGAGGTCAAATGTCACAAAAATACACATTTCCAAAAAAATTTCTTTGGGGTGCAGCGACAAGTGCGCATCAAGTCGAAGGTGGTAACCATAACCAGTGGTCCGTCTGGGAACTACAAAATGCGAAAAGTTTAGCGCAGCAAGCAAAATATAGGCTGAACAATTTACCTCACTGGGACGAAATTAAGCATGATGCCACCAACCCCGAGAACTACGTGTCTGGTAAAGCCTCGGACCATTACCGACGCTATGAAGAAGATTTTGATCTACTAGTAGACATGAATATGAATGCGTTTCGATTTAGTATCGAATGGTCGCGTATAGAACCTGAGGAGGGAGTGTGGAATGAGCATGAGATACATCATTACAGAAACTATTTGCTAGCACTACGTAAGCGGGGCATACAGCCAGTAGTCACGATGTTCCACTGGACTATGCCAGTTTGGTTTGATAAAAAGGGCGGATTTGAAAAACGCAGTAATGTGAAATATTTTGTACGATTTTGTGAAAAAATATTTCAGGAACTTGGTGAACATTTCAAAATAGTTTGTACGTTTAATGAACCAGAAGTGTATGTCGCTTTTGGGTGGCTGCATGAAGGTGAATGGCCGCCATCAAAGCGCGGAAAATACCTACTAGGCTATTGGACGTATCTCAATATTGCGACCGCTCACAACAAAGTCTTCAATGTAGCAAAACGGCACGCGCCACACCTACGACTCGGTACAACCAAGAATATGGCTCATCACTATCCTGGTGATAAATCTTGGAAAACCAGGTTTACTATTCCATTTACGCAGTATATGGAGGATTATCTCTATCTGAACCGCATAAAACGACACATGCACTGGGTAGGTGTTAATTATTATTTTTCAAACAGATACATGAAAGGCTACATAAACAATGAGGTGGATCATATGCAGGACATGGGGTGGGAGATGAAACCCGAAGACATTTCGCATGTACTCGAGCGCGTGTATAACAAATATAAAAAGCCGATCATCATAACAGAAAACGGCGTCGCAGATCTCGACGATCGATACAGGAAATGGTGGATTGCACACACCCTAGATGCCATACATCGCTCAATGAAAAAAGGCGTCGCAGTACACGGCTACTTGCATTGGAGTTTACTCGATAATTTTGAATGGGCAAATGGTAAATGGCCACGATTTGGTCTCTATCATGTTGACTATCGGACAATGAAGCGCACTCCTCGCTCGAGTGCATTATGGTTTGCGAAAGTTATTAAAACTATGCGACAATTGTAGTTATGTCTGGACTAAAAGTTGTTGTCATCGGAGGAGGCACGGGTAGCTTTGTTGTTTTAAGTGGGCTGAAGCGCTATACCTCAAATATCACAGCACTCGTGAGTATGGCCGACGACGGTGGCTCTACTGGTCAGTTACGCGACGAACTGGGTGCGTTGCCACCTGGAGATGTGCGACAGTGCCTTGTCGCTCTTAGCGACTCACCACGGCTACGGGAGCTTTTCACCTATCGATTTGAAGAAGGATCGCTACAAGGCCACGCTGTCGGTAACTTATTTTTGACAGCTCTCGAAAAAATGACCGGTAGTTTTGTAGAAGCAGTCGAAGAAGCCAGCCGTGTACTTGCCATCAAAGGCAAAGTAGAGCCAATATCACTGGATGAAATACATATGTCCATGGTTACACCTGCAGGGAAAGTGTTGAAAGGTCAATTTGTTGGCGCACACGCGGATTTTGAGGGCTCATTACGACCTGATGTACGACTTGATCAAGAGGCTCACATCAATCCCGCTGCGCGACAGGCAATTTTGGACGCTGATATCATAGTGATAGCTCCCGGAGGATTATATACGAGCCTGGCGCCAGCACTGATAGTAAACGGTGTCCAAGACGCACTCAAACAAGCGAAAGCTCCTCTTATATATGTTAGTAATTTAGTGACGAAACCTGGTCAGACAGATGGTTTTACAGTTTCCGATTATGCCTCCGAGATTGAACGCTTTACAGACCGCTACTTAGATCACGTGATATATAACAACACGCCCCCGAGTGACACACTGTTAGAAAAATACGCCCACGACAACGAATATCCAGTAGCATTTAATGAGTCACAGATGTCTACGTCGCACTATCATGTACATGGGGTTGATCTGGTAGCTCGGAAGATCACGGCAGCTACAAACGGTGATTCGATTGCAGACGTTCGATCGTTTATCCGTCACGATCCCGATAAACTGGCGCAACAGATCATTGACATCGCTAAAAATTTGTAGCGCTATTTATAGATTCTAAAAATAGTTTATAATAGGGTACTTACGCTATGGAACGTGATATACCTAAAGAAATAATTGTTGATGAACTAACCCTTCTCGATTTTGATCGCACTCTTTTTGATACAGATAGATTCCATGACATTATCAAAGTCATGGCATATGAAGTTGCAGGAATAGTACCTGAGCATCTCGACCTAGTCAAAAAACAAAAAGAGGAACAAGAAATAAGCTTGCACACTGATGAGCTCCTACTCGCCATGCTTACCGATAGATATACGTCAGTTCAAGCAGCAGGTAGAATCGATGGTCCTACACCCGATGAGACGTTGTCATTGATATTCGAAGCAGTAATGCGCTACTGCATAGATCCTGAAGTCCGTGAGTCTTTGCTACTGCCGGGTGCTAAAGAGTATATTGAAAGCCTCAATAGCTCAGGTGCTATCGAAAGAAATGAAGTTATGATTTTGACACACGGAACTGATCCGCTGCAGATGCTAAAGATCATTTGTTCTGGTCTGGACTATCTACCACGACTCATTATGGATAATTCTGAAAAAGGAAAGTTTCTCAGTGAATCGCGCGATAAACAAGGTAACTATAGAATCATACGCAGTGACGGCACAATGATCATCGCACGTTCGATAGTGATGGTTGATGATAAGCCGATAATCTTTACAGATTTTCCAACAGCCGAGCAAGGTGCTCGTGGCTACTTGAAGCGGACTCGCGGGAAAAAAGTGCTAAAGTCGCAAAAGGGTCTTATACCCAAGAACGTAGAAAAAACATATGACTTCCCAGTTACGACACGAGTTTTACTGGGTTCTATTGCTGTACACAACTCAGTATGATTACTAATATAGTTGACAAATAATAAAGCTTGTGCTATGATGCGAGTATGAAAAACAAAACAAACACATCAGCAGTTACGCACAACCAGACAGACGAAGATTTCAAAACATCATTGATCATCGTATCAATCGGTGCTAATCTCTTTGTCCTCACTACCTGGATGGTTGCTCAGTTGAGCTCGGATTACGCAGCACAACTTGCAACACTTATCTAGATATATGGTCTGCCAGGTCTATTGAAACACCCTCTGTAGCGTACAGCAGGGTGTTTTTTGATAAACTGTGGATAACTTGCCATATCTAAAAAATAATGTATAAAAAAGTACTTGCAGTGGGTAGGAGTGGGTAGTACTATGAGTGCAGTGGAATCGTCCTCGGACGCAAAAACAAAAACCACGGCACTACAACAAACAACTAACCACCACGGAATCTTGCAAAATGGCAACGACCGACTATTTTGAACGAAAGCTTGATGACAAGCGGCGATTAACTATCCCCGCTGAGCTTAGAGCTGAGTTCGCAAGCGGCGTCGTCATAACCAGAGGATTCAAACAGTATCTTCACTTGTACTCACAATCAGTATGGGATGAAGAGGTTGAAGAAGCACTCGTAGGGGATGTCCTGGACGAACGCCTCGCAGACCTAAACGTACAGTTCCGCCATGGAAAGATCGGTGGAGAGTTGGACGAAAAGCAAGGTCGGATCACGATCGAGCAACAGTTACTAGATTATGCTGGCATCGATCTCGATGTCATAGTAGTACGCGCAGGTAAGTACTGGCGTATTAGTGCAGCACGTTAACAATTAAACCCAATCACGGAATAGCTATTTCGTGAGATCACCTATCTGATAGTGAGTGCGTGAATCAAGTGCTGACACGAAAATAATGCACTCGTACCTACAACACAACAACACACCTCCCAAAAACTCCACCTCACATTTGTTATAGTCAGCTCATTTATTGAGCCACATAACAAACACACATAAGTCTCTCAAGGTCAATGAGAGTACTCGGTAACATTGGAGTGTCGGGCAATCCCAATACTCCACACCACAACAACTCCATTGACAAACTACAAAAACAAACACATACTGCGAAAACAAACATACTCGCTATCAGTTAGGTGACCTCAATGAAACATATACCACCACAACAACTCCAATCTCCGTCAGCTGACGGAGACGAAAAAACTATTCATATACCGGTCCTACTCGAGGATGCGATAGCTTTGCTGGCTCCAAAAACTGGCGAAACATATCTGGATCTGACGGCAGGCTACGGCGGACATGCCCAGGCGATTATTGATATCGTCGGTGCATCGAACGCTACACTGGTAGATCGCGATCAAAACGCAATTGATCACCTAGAACGCTTCGCGTCCGAAGGTGCTCGCGTCGAGAAAAACGATTTTGCAACCTACGCCGAGCACTGTGCCGAGCAAGGGGAGCAATTTAATATGGTTCTTGTGGATCTTGGTGTATCGTCACCGCAGCTTGATATAGCAACGAGAGGATTCTCGATCAAACGAGACGGCCCTCTTGATATGCGAATGGATGAATCAGGTGCAGTTACTGCATCAGATATAATCAATCGTGCATCAGAAAAAGAGTTGGCTCGTATAATCGAACGGTACGGCGAAGAACGTCGGAGAACAGCGCAAAAAATTGCGTATGCAATCCGGATCAATCGACCAATACGTACTACATTCAAACTTGCTGAAGTCATATTAGCTCAACATCGTGGAGCGTACCAAAAAGTACATCCTGCCACGCGTACCTTTCAAGCTATACGCATCGCGGTCAACAAAGAGCTCGAACAGCTCGAACGCCTCCTTGCAGTCATGCCCCAGCTCCTTATGCCTGGCGGACGAATTGCAATCATCAGCTTCCATAGTCTGGAAGATCGATTGGTTAAGCAATACTTCCAAGAGCAAGCAGCAGCAGGGTATGAAGCATCGCTCAGTCTATTGACCAAAAAGCCGATCCGCGGCGTAACACACGACGTTCACAACCCGCGCGCACGGAGTGCTACACTTCGAGCCGCAGTGAAAATATAAAACAAAAAAGGGAAACGACTATGGCAATCAAAATAGTCAACAAATCTCGAGCTGTACGTATCACGGTCAACCACCGCTAATACGCTCAGCCTGGGCACGCATCTCACACACCTGGTCAAAATAGCCTGGTGTGTGAGACAAAATACAAACACTAACAGAAAAAGAGATAGCACCACATGTCTCATTATTACCGAATGTCTTCGCAGCAGTTTGCAGGACGACAGCAACGAATGTGGCGACGCAATCAAAACACTGTGTCATTTGCACCAGCACACGCGCTAGGGCCTATTTCACATACAGTTTTGATCGCTCTTATGATAGCTGTGCTTGGCCTTATCTATCTGACCCAGGTTACTAAAACCAGCGGTTACGGGTATGATATTAATGGGCTTGAGAAAAAGCTTGAAACACTTTCTCTCGAGAAAGAAGAGCTCGCTAATCAAAACGCTCGTTTATCAGCACTAAAAAGTGTCGAAAGTAGTAACGTCGCTAAAGCAATGACCGCTCCGCAGACAACAGAATACGTACAAAACTAATATGCAGTCTCAAAACACATACACTCGATCAGAGGTTCTCGTCTGGGGGCTTTTGCTCGTACTTGGTATATTTGTTCTGAGGCTGTTTTATTTGCAGGTCATACAACATGATCACTATGTCAGTGAAGCAGATAGAATACAGATCCAGCCGCTCACCATTCAGCCTGAACGAGGCGAGTTATATGTCTATGATAACGACGAACTTGTGCCGCTTGTGTTGAATGAACGTGTCTATACCGTATTTGCAGATCCATCAGAAATAAAAAATGTGTCAAAAACAAAGCAGGCTCTCCAGAAAATTATTGGAGGGGAGCTATTTAAAGATGTTGATACATTACTCCAAGATGAAACAGGTAAAGTACGTTATCAAATTATTGCGCGTAATATCAGTCGCACACAAGCAGAAAAAATCGAAAAAGAACAATTGCGTGGTATAGGGTTGCAACAAACAAACCGACGGTTGTATCCAGAAGGCGCGCTAGCAGCACAAGCGCTTGGGTACTTGGATGCTGAGGGAAATGGTCAGTACGGTATCGAAGGGGCTCTCAACGACCGCCTACAGGGCAAGGAAGGCTTGCTTGAGACTGTTACGGACGTCAGCAAAATACCCCTTACTATCCGAAATGACGATGTGAATAAACCTGCGAAAGACGGTGATGATTTAGTATTATCAATCAATCGTAGTATCCAGCTTCAGGCCGAGGCAGCGCTCAAAATTGGTCTTGAACGGGCAAAAGCCACCAAAGGAAGTGTCCTCGTGATGAACCCGAATACCGGACACGTACTGGCGATGGCTAATTATCCGACCTATGACCCAGCTGCCTACAACAAAGTTGATGATTATAATTTGTTCCAAAACGGCATTGTCAGTGCGCCATTTGAAAACGGATCAGTTATCAAAGCCCTTACAGTCGGGGCTGGTCTCGATAGTGGGGCGGTAACCATTAACACCACATTTAATGATGTCACTGGTTGTACGCAGGTAGAAGACAGACGTATTTGTAATGTGGAAGATGACCCCAAGAGCGCAAATGCTACAATGCTCGATACCCTCAGGTACTCCCTCAACACCGGTGTAGTTCATATTGCGAAACAGATGGGTGACGGTAATATTAGTCGAACAGCGAGAGATACACTCTATGATTATTTTCATAATAAATATCGATTTGGCCAGCTGACCGGTATCGAACAGGTCGGCGAAAGTGCCGGTATTATCATCGCGCCAGACCAACAAGAAGGTAATAGTGTCCGGTATGCCAATATGGTGTTTGGGCAGGGCATGGATCAAACTATGGTTCAAACGGCCTCTGCATTTTCTGCAGAGATCAATGGAGGCACGTACTATAAGCCGACACTTGTCGCAGGGATTCGTGAGCAACGTGGCAATGTAATTGAGAAAGAACCAACCGTAGTGGCGCAAGGTGTATTATCGACCGCAGCATCTGAACAAGCTCGAGAACTCATATGGCAAGGTCGAAAAACAGGATTTTTTGGCAAGTTTGACCGAGAAGGCTATATGATTGGTGGCAAGACAGGCACAAGCCAAGTCATCGATCCAAAAACCGGGCAATACTCAGATACCGACTCGATTGGTACATACTTGGGATTCGGCGGTGTAGATAAGCCTGAATATGTCATAATGGTCAAGGTAGACAATGCAAAAAGTGGTGGCTATGAAGGCACAACTGCAGCCGGCCCAATCTTTAACGATCTCAACAACTGGATGATCGATTATCTAAAATTACAACCAAAAAGGAACTAATGTGGAAGAAATCACCATATCCCAACTGACGAGCTCTCTAATATTTATGGTTTCTTTGTCATTGGGCGCGCTGACACTGTCACTCATATTAACGCCAATATATACCTACGCTGCATATCGCTTTAAGTTCTGGAAGCGTCAACGTGACGTCAGTACCACAGGAGAGGCGCTCTCAGTCTTTACAAAGCTTCATGCCAGCAAATTTCAGCGTAATATCCCGACAATGGCCGGACTGATAATTGTACTAGCTGTAACGGTTATTACGCTGCTGTTTAATCTTGACAGAGAACAGACATGGTTGCCGCTCGCTGCGTTACTTGGGGGTGCTATCGTAGGGCTGATTGATGATCTTATTAATATACGAGGTAAACAACTGGGAGTAGCCGGATTACGATCTGGTATTAAATTTGCCATGATTACTGCCGTGGCTGCTGTTGGCGCGTGGTTTTTCTACAGCAAACTTGGTTTTACGGCGGTTCATTTGCCATTTATCGCTGGTCAGATTGAGATAGGCTGGCTTATTATCCCGCTCTTTATATTAGCTGTTGTGAGCGCGGGTAATGCAGTGAATATTAGTGATGGGCTTGATGGTCTCGCAGGGGGTCTACTGGCTTCTGCGTATGCTACCTATGCCATGATCGCACTGCTGCAGGGGAATGTTGGACTGGCAGGGTTTTGCTTTACGATACTGGGCACGCTGATTGCGTATCTGTGGTTTAACGTTCATCCTGCAAGATTTTTTATGGGTGATATTGGAAGTTTTGCGATGGGTACAGCGCTTGGAGTGGTTGCAATGCTCACAAACGCAATATTTTTGCTCCCAATCATTGGTTTCATGTTTGTGGTTGAAGTTAGTTCAAGCGCAATACAAATACTATCAAAAAAGATATTTAAACGCAGAGTCTTTATCTCGGCACCTATACACCATCATTTAGAAGCTAAGGGCTGGCCAGAATCTAAGGTGACAATGCGATTTTGGCTGATTGCTAATGTTGCTGGCTTTGTAGGGCTACTCGCTGCTCTTGCTGGAGGGCATATTTAGACTATGAAACCTGTGACAGCTCGCCGCCGTACAGGTAGTCAGTCAGCTCAGACTTCGAGTAGAGTTGCTGGTTCGAGGCGACATCGAGCAGATCATCGGCTTATGCTGTTTATGGGACTCCTCATCCTGGTAGGGCTGATAGTACTATTTGCGATCTCTCCGTATCAAATACATCGCATCAACACAGAAGGCGGCAGTCTCGACCAAAGCCACTATATGTTTAAGCAACTTGCATACCTAGGCATCGGAACCGGGGCATTCATAGCAGGATCATTACTACCTCTAGCCCTGTGGAGAAAGGTAGCGGGCCCGTTAGTCATCACGGCGCTTACATTGTGCGCGCTCCTAGCGCTGCTCGGTGCGTTTTCTGCACCTCCAGCCATGTGTTTCAATGGTGCATGTCGGTGGTTTGATCTCGGATTTATTTCATTTCAGCCTGCTGAGTTTTTGAAATTTGCCGTTGTTGTGTTTGCCGCAGTTTTCTTAGGTCAGCGTATGAAAGCTGGCAAAATCAACAATGTGCAGGACACGCTCGTGCCGATTGTTATCCTCCTTGGATTGGCAATGTTCTTTGTAATAGGCTTGCAGAAAGATATGGGCACAGGTATCACCATTGTCGGAGCGCTTATTGCCATGATGATCGTTTCGGGAGTCTCATTACGACTACTAGCTATCGGCGGAGCGGGGATACTCGCGCTGGGATCGTTATTGATTATGTTGTCACCACATCGTGTAGAGCGTATAGTCACATTTTTAAACCACAGTAGTGTTACTGATGCCAATAGTTATCACATCGATATGGCCAAGGTTGCTATCGGGAGCGGGGGACTGTTTGGCAAAGGACTGGGTAATGGAGTGCAAGCATTTGGTTACTTACCTGAAGCGCTGAACGACTCAATATTTGCCGTACTCGGCGAGATATTTGGATTTATTGGACTGGTTATCATCCTTGGCATGTTTGCAGCGCTCCTAGCGCGAATCATGCGCACATCAGAACGAGTCAGTGATCCGACCATGAAATTACTTGCGGCTGGTGGATTTGGGTGGATTGCAACGCATGTCGTCGTTAATATTGGTGCAATGACAGGTATTTTGCCATTAACGGGAGTAACATTACCATTCCTCAGTTTTGGCGGTACAAGTCTATTGTTTATGATGGCCACGCTCGGCATTATTTATCAGATATCGAGGTATACAACGTTCCAGCTTGAAACTAAAGGAGGAAGCGATGAAACTAGTCGCAGTGGGCGGCGGTTCCGGGGGGCACGTAACCCCGGTTCTAGCCGTCATAAACGAGCTATCTAAGATAGACCCGCAGCTCGATGTCGAATTCATTTGCGATACAGCATTTGAGTCGCAATCTCGAGGTCTCATGAGGCACGCGCTGGTGCCAGTGGTCGTTAAGACTATTCCTGCCGGTAAGTTCCGTCGTTACCATGGAGAAAGTGTCATAGACGCCCTTAAAGACGGCAGAACAATACTTCTTAACCTTCGTGACCTCGTCCATATCGTGGCCGGCTTTGTTATGAGCATGGTATACCTGATCATGCGTCGACCTGACGTCGTATTCGCCAAAGGTGGCTACGTATGTTTACCATTTGGTCTCGCGGCTAGTCTTCTGAGGATCCCACTCGTGATTCATGATTCCGACACAAGACCAGGTCTAACCAATAAAGTTCTGGCTCGGTTTGCAACACAGATAGGCACCGGATCACCAATAGAGAATTATGGTTATGACAAAGTAAAAACTAGCTATGTAGGTGTGCCTATACAGTCTGAGTTCCACCCCTTTAGCGAGGAAGAACGCCGATCTGCTCGGCACGAAATAGGCATGATAGACGTTACAGCACGACTTGTTGTTGTGACTGGCGGAGGCCTTGGCGCACGATCTATTAACGAAGCAATGGTGAGATCTGCTCCACGTGTGCTTGAGGCAGGGATACATGTGTATCATGTCACAGGAAAGAAGCAATATGATGATATCGTTCAGCGAGCGCCACAGCATGCACATTATATTACCGTACCATTCGTCTACAAGGATATGCACCGTATCTTAGGGGCTGCTGATGTAGTAGTATCACGAGCGAGCGCAACATTTATCCAAGAGCTGGCTGGGCTTGCAAAACCAACGATACTCATCCCGGCAAGTCATTTGGGTGATCAAGTTAAGAATGCTGCGGTATACGAAGCTGCCAACGCTGCAGTAGTCATGACCGATGATGCAATAGCTATAGATCAGGATCTTGGGACAGCTATAGTATCACTGATGCAGTCTGAGCAGGTACGTACACGGCTTTCTGATAAGATACACGAGTTTGCACGACCACAAGCGGCTGCGGCTGTGGCTGCTATGATCAAAAAAGCAGGTAAAGAGTAACATGGTATTTAGCTCACGTCGCCAGCGACATGAACCCGTTCGCAAATCTGCCGAACCGTCGTCACCGAACGTATATCGCCGTAGCCGGACTTTAACAGGCAGTATATCATCGCGGGTTACTGCTGCTGTCGAACACGCTTCGCAGCTTCGTTCACCACGACTAGAAGAACATGATCTGCGAGGTCATCGACGCAAACTAAGCCTCCTGCTGATTAGCGTTGTCGTTGGTGCAGCACTCTTAGCATGGGTAGTTGATAACACAATTGCATTTGTTGAGTCAGATCAAGCATCCAGCATTACACCAGCCCAGGTAGAGATAGTGGAAGCATATCTGAATGCCCATCCGATTGAGCGTTTGCCGTTTATGCTCAACACGGCGCAGTTATCATCATTTGTATTAAAACAGGCTCCTGAAGTTAGTACCATCTATATCACTGGAGATGGGTTGTTTATGAAGCATCTTGTGTCTGTGACAGAGCGTATCCCGGTTGCACAGTGGACACTCGGACAAGACGTCTATTACGTTGATGCTGAAGGCGTTGCCTACCAGCACAAAGGCCTTACTACCCAAGGTCTAGTACAGGTAAAAGATGAGACAGGTTTGCCACTTGCATCCCAGCGGGTTGCTTCCAGGCAGACGATGCAATTTATAGGTAAAGTTGTAGCGACTATTCAGTCCAGTACAAGTGAGCGTGTTGCTGAAGTTATACTCCCTGCCGGGCAACTTAAACAGATCGATATCATCCTGGAGAGTCGACCATACAGGATCAAGCTCCATAGTGATAGGGCGCCAGCAGGGCAGGCAGCTGATGTCCTTGCTATTCTCCGGCATCTTGATCAACAATCAGTGCAGCCTCAGTATGTTGATGCTCGGGTAGAGGGTAAAGCATTCTACAGATAGCGTCAGTAGTAGTGGACCCCTCTCGCTTCCGCAAATGTTCTAATTTTGTTCTTTTTATACAACCAGAGACATGAATAAAAAAACTATATAAAAATATAAAAATGAAAAAAAGCAAATAATAGGGAAGCAGCGGGGACGTGAAATAATATTGTGGAAAAGTCAAATTTTGACAACAAGGTGCGTAGAAATACAACAATATAGCGTATAAGCGAGTTCATGGATGGTACAGAAGAGATACAACGTATATTCGGGAGACAGGTATACATTACTTATCCTGTAGATGAGGGATACAACTACTAATAACGCCAAAGTCCCCCGTTAAAGAGGTATACTGAATCAGCTTTAGTTAATAGAGTTAGTGTCGTAAAAGATATATTGTGCGACACGGACTATATATCCCGTTAAGGTATTCATACATTACTTTCTACCATCTATGTTGCTGCCTTTTTAATCTTTTTATGGTTCCTGCACTCTCTACGCACTCACTATCTCCTCTTACATGATCATGGCATCATTTACAACGTGCAAACATAAAACTATCGATATAATTAATGTTCTATTTCTGTTCTATATACCAAGTGACGTTATCGTATGCGTAGTTCATGGTCAGAAGAGGGTGCACGTGGGACAGGTAAATGAGCTGGGGCAGGTGCTGTTTGTCCAGCTCCCTGCACCGCTTCTGGCTTACGACGGCTGCGCGAACGCGTGCGTTTTTTCTTGGCAGCTTGCAATGGGTCTGTATGATCTATGGCCATCGAAGGGGTAACGGGTTCTTTATTTTGAGGAGCGGCACGGGGCGCCTCCCCTGTTTGTGGAGCTTTGACTCTGGTTGCACCAGATATAGGCCATTGTTTTGGCGTAGGAGCTTGTGGCTGAGGCATGGACGATGAGATGCGAGCTCTGATATCTTCCTGAACTTCAGCACGATCTCGAGCGTAGTTGGCTCTAGAGTTTGCAACGATATGTTCAAGATAATCAGTTGTGGGGGTCGGTAATGCAAGCGTAGTTGCGCTAAATGCAGGCGTCTTTTCACCCTTTATGACCATGTTAATGACAAAGTTTCGGTTGTGCATCTGTAGCAGATCTGTTGCTTCAAATTGGGGCTCAAACTGTTTGACAAGGAACGGTGCATCATCGGCACTCACGCGGAAGCTGATCATACTGCCGACGTTACCAAATACAGCGTCGCGGACTGTATCGCTCATCTGTGAGATGTATTGATTCGCCACGGTGAGGTTGAGGCCGTACTTACGAGCTTCAGAGAGAATGGTGGCAAAGCTATCGGTAGCAAAGTTCTGGAACTCGTCGACATAGAGATAGAATGGTCGTCGATCTTCGATATTAGGTATGTCTGAACGGCTCATGGCTGCAAGCTGGATCTTGGTAACGATAAATGCTCCGAGAATACCGGCATTATCTTCGCCGATCAATCCTTTACTAAGGTTGACGATCAAGATTTTACCCTCGTCCATCATCTGCCGTACGTTAAATGTGCTTTTTGGCTGGCCAATAATATTACGGATAATTGGGTTGGCTGTAAATGCCCCGACTTTGTTGAGAACAGGTGCCACTGCTTCAGCCTGAAACTTGTCGTTCCAGCTAGCGAACTCGACGTTCCAAAAGTTGAGGACAACGGTGTCTTCACAGCTCTCGAGCACTTCTTTGCGGAACTTCTTGTCTGTTAGCATCCGCGTTATATCAAGCATCGTGGTGTCAGGATGATCAAGCAGGGCTAGGATCGTATAGCGCAAAATATACTCGAGACGAGGGCCCCATGACTCACCGAACATGCGTTTGAGTACGCCAATGATCTCAGAGCTGGTATTATTTTTGAGGTTAGGATCGAGTACCTCCATCGGGTTAAATCCGAGAGGAAACGATGTATCCGCTGGGTTGAAGTACACCACGTCTTTGATGCGTGACTGAGGAATAAATCGCAAATTGTCCACAGCAAAGTCGCCATGAGGATCAATGATTGCATACCCTTCGTTGTGATAGATGTCACTGAGCGCAAACAGCTCGAGAAGCCCACTCTTACCTGCCCCGGTTTGCCCGATGATGTAGACGTGACGTGATCGGTCAGTACGGTGCAACCCAAACTGATGATTGATGCCGCGGAAGTTGGTGAGTCCAAAGGCACTCATCTGTTCGTCATATGCTGGGTCACCACTGAGGATTGGTAGCTTTGCTGGTGGTTCTGCGGTCTTAGTGCTTGCCCAGACGATATTTGGGGTTTCGACGCTTGTATGCGGTAAGTGATACACCGATGCTATCTCTTCTATGTTGAGGATATACCCTTTATCTAGAAATAATCGTGAAGTATACGGTGCCAGGTCTTCCCTGTCAAAACTAGTGTTCGTCATGCGGAAACCATTAAGATTGGTTGAGTTAAACTGTTTAAAGGTCCCGACAAGTGCCTGCATACGTAATTTAGCGTCAGCTTTATTGTCTCCGAGGTACACCAATCGAATCTTTACTCTATATCCAAGTTTTGTAGATTTTTTTTCTACCTCAGATATACGTGTTTTTTCACGTTCAGATAGTTCTTTTGGTTTGGACTC
>JBDSLH010000023.1:0-25281 GCA_039916485.1 Saccharimonadales bacterium (SeqCode)
TGGCTCCGGCGGCTGGATTCGAACCAGCGACCAATTGATTAACAGTCAACTGCGCTACCGCTGCGCTACGCCGGAATATATGAGTGTATAAACTCTCGTCCTCTTGAACTTTTAAGCTGTTTCTCGCACTTTAAAGCTTCAGAGCGACTGGCAACTGATTCTTGATAAATCAGCTCCCACTCACCCTCAAATCTAGCTGTAAAATGATTGCCTCGCTTCATATTGTGCTCTGCAAGTCTACGGTCAATACCAGATGTTTGTCCGATATAAATCTTCATAACCTGCCTATTGTATAAAGCATAGACTATCATACCATGAGTATATAGTAGTCAACTGTCCGTCAGCCGACGGACTACGCCGGAATATGGTATGCATAATCGCCTATAAAATGACGATAAATACAGATGACATTTTATCCTGTTTTGAGCGGCCTGTAAACAGCCGCTACTCTGATGGTTCGAGCTTTTTCTCGAGTTCAGCGGCTGATCCTTCGTCTATGAGCAATCCAACGGTTTCGATCAATGTGTTGATGTGGTCTCTCTTTGTTTCATCTGGTTTCTTGTGGTAGGCAGTGATTCTCATGTTCACGCGGTCGATGAGCCACTGTCGATGGATCTCGGCGTCACCTTTAGGTACTGCCTGCTTCGTTGTGGCGACACTTGATGATACAACCGATATAGATCGGGCTGAATTATCTTTTTTAATCAAATGGCCTTTAGCTATGAGGTTATCTATATGTGTCGCAACTGTAGACACAGATTTATAATCAAGAGATCGCATAATCTCACGATAGCTCGGCCCGTATCCATAGCCTTTTATAAAGCCATCGATAAACTGCAGTAGCTCACGCTGTTTTTTGCTTGGTCGACTTTCGTCCATTTTTCTTCTTTCCTTGATACCTGATCGATGAATAACGAGTGTGATCTGGCTGAAATACCCAGAAATGTAGCCCGAGGAATGTCCAGATAGTGAAGAATGCACCTGCTACAAACTGGCCAATGTATGGCGAAATCCCGAACTGGTCGTTGAGTGTCTGGACAATAAATATATTGAGGAAGAAGTTGAGGACCATAAAGATGATAAATCGCCGGATCTCCTGCGAAGATTTGCGCTTATTACTATCCTCGTTATATATCCAATGGCGGTCTAAGAGGAAAAATACTATATTACCCGTGATAGTTGCCATGATAAAACTGATAGGGTACGGGATCTGTGCAAATGTATCAAACACAAAATAAGAAAGATACGTCACCCAAAATAGGGCATTACCGGCGACTTGGACCTTCAAAAACTCAATGAGAGTCTTTATTCGACCTTGCTTTTTCTTTTGTGACATCTATCTATAATGATAGTGGTTTTCGGCCCTTTTGACCAGAGAGCCCTAGAACTTGATCTTGATATTTCCTCGTCCGACTTCAGTTGGAGCTACAAAGTACAGCGGCGTTGACCCGTAGTTACCGTCCGACGCGTAGATTGTCATGTCAAATACATCATGAGCAATCGGGCTGAGCCGTTCACCGTCCCTAGCCGATACCGTAAATGAGACATTTTGTTCTATAGAATCTCTTTTCAGAATTCCTTGACCACGGAATATGCCTATCTCTTGGTTAGACCCGGTCGTTGTCAGCCAGTTGATCTGTGTAGCGTTCAACTCAAATCCATGACAATTGATGGCTTTCGATGGCTGGTTACAGTTACTACCAGTTTTATATGCAAACTGGAAATCACTCTGCGAGGTAACATTGCCATCACTCCCGTATCTCAGGCTAAATGCAAATTTACCTTGTCCGCTTGTCGACTGACCAAGCCATGGAAGTTGGGTATTGCTTGATCCTAGCTCGATAGTCCGTGCCCCACGAAGCCTCACGCCATTTGTTGCGTCATAGACTACGAGGTAGTCGCTTTGCGTTGCGCTCCAGTTACCAGCAGCATCCTGCACGCGTGCGCTAATTTTATAGACGCCCGTCCCGAAGCTTGTTCCCAAAACTGTAGACGTATTGTTGGTATCGAATTGCAATGTCGCTCCGTTACCGAAACCAGGGTCTTCTCCTATGAAGTACTCCGCATCGTATACAGTACTGATTGTTTCTGTAGCGTTTGCCGTTAGCTGAGAATCCTCGCTAACACTCTTAGGATTCTTGCTCCATTGTAGAAGCCCGAGCAGTGGAGCCGTTTTATCAATTTTGACAGTATGATTACCTGATACGCAATTACCTGCCTGGTCGCAAACCGAGTCACTAGTATACGCATGCTCACCTTCTAGAATTGCTACGGTATCCACCGGGTTAGTGACAGTACTTAGGTTGTCACTCGCGACCCAGTCTATGTTAACGTCTCGGTTAAACCAGCTGTTTTGGCTTGGAGATTCGGCAATATTTGCGGTTACTAGAGGATCTGTTTTATCTAACTTAATTGTCACAGAACCTGTCGCACAATTTCCGGCCTGATCGCAAACCCCGTTACTTGTATATGTATCTTCGCCTTCTCTGTCTACAATAATCTGAGCAGGAGCCGCAAGCTCAGTATCTGTATCATCGCTCACGTTCCACGTTATAGACACATCGTCCTTATGCCACCCATTGTCATTTGGTTGCCGGCTTAACTGCGCCGTTACGGTAGGCACTGTTGTATCCTTCTTTATATCGATAATCCCATCACAGGCATCATCCACACCGTCTCGGTCTTCATCCTGGTTAATTGGATTCACTATGCCGCATTTTTCATCTTCGTTTAAAGTGCCATCACCATCGAAGTCTTCAATTGTGTCGTAGACAAATACTTGCTGATACATAGTCATATCCCGATACAAGCTATCTTTCGTGTTGATGACAATCGTATGCGGGCCAGGATCTGCTGTGTGAGGAATTGCTATAGACCCGGTAACATTTCCATTGGTATCCGTAGTCATGATACCAACTTGTTGAGGAGTGGAATACATAGTTACTTGCGCTGTCTGATTCGGTGCAAGTCGCACTTGTTCTTGAGATCCACTAAGCGGTTGCTGCAGCTGAATACTTTCCCCGCGTTTGACTCCAGAATTATTATTGATCTGATATATGCTATCGAAACTTTTTGCGTCAACAACGTATTCCGCGCTGGTTGTTCCAAATGCAGTAAAGTAACTTGGTATAGGTGGTACGGTAGTGTTGCCACTCGGGCATCGCAGTCCACCAGCTAGTACACATTCTTGATGCTCCAATAGGGATTCATCACCTAACTGCGCAGTTATGAAGTTTGCAATCCTGTCGTGACCAACATGGGTAGGATGAAATGATTCGTTTCCGACATCTATATAAAATCTTATACCGCCAGTCTCGTAGACAACATGTTTGTCATCTCCACCTACCAATCCTTGTACAGCCAATTGATCGTCAGACTCATCGCATAACTGCTTTCCTGCTAACGAATTTTCCACGTCCAAATAAGTAAAACCTGCTAATTCCGCCGCACTTTTAATGACCTCATTTAAATAGCTGATGACGTTTCTAGCCATTACTCGTTCTT
Source organism: Saccharimonadales bacterium (SeqCode) (assembly GCA_039916485.1). Lineage (GTDB taxonomy): Bacteria > Patescibacteriota > Saccharimonadia > Saccharimonadales > Saccharimonadaceae > JAPUDQ01. The sequence goes on from JBDSLH010000023.1 coordinate 3,505, forward strand.
TAAAGTCTAGACGAACGTTTATTTTGCATTCTTCGGTTAGTGATGCTATTTGCGGATATCCAACAACATAAAATTTTGTAGACTTTCCGGCTTCACTCAGCTTTGAATACGTTTTTACAAGCTCTCCATGCAAACTTTGGATTTCTTTTCCAAAGTTATAGCGGAGGCCACCCTCATAAGCACAAGTCCCGGGCAGAAGACACGATACTAATTTATCCGAGAATTTTATGTCATTTCCACCCACACCGATTGTAGCTACTTTAGGTTTATATTCATTTATGAATTCTATTTGTGCGGTGCGTCCTGGTGTAAACATTTTTGCCGCTAACTTTTTGCTGTTGAGTATATCGGCTGGTTCTGGGTAATTTTCATATTGTTGAAATCTTCCATTATATCTGGTTTTTATATCTCTAGAAGTAATAAGATTCTGAATGTCATTAAGTGTCGAACCAGAGCACGCTACGTTATTAAACCTATTGCTTGTTAAGTTTCCCTGGTTCGCAAGTAGGTGAGAATAAGAACGAGTACTTATATGGCATTTTTCTAGTCCATATGGAAAATTAGTGAGCCCAGACTCGAAGCCATTGATGTCTTTACCGTCCCCGTCTGTCCCTTTAATATAATATGTCTCGCCTTCATATTCCCCTTCTCCAGAAGAATAAGAATCACCGAGAGCCAGATAATCCATCAGATGAACTTCTTTACCTGGAGCCGTGAGAAGCATTCGATCATATTTACCGTCTGCACGGGGATAGTTATATATCAGATCAGTTGCATCACCTCCGAATATCACCCGTGAGATAGTACTTGCTGTTCCTAATTCCGGAAATGCATCTGCCTTGATGTTGCGTGAAGTACATCCAGTAGCTATCACTAGTGGATTTGCACCATAGACGCAGGTTGCAAGATCATATAGTCGTACTATACTACTCGTTCGGTCACCTCCGGCAACTATAGCGTATCGTCCGTCGTTTGATATGCTCAGATCATATGAAGGGTCCTGTCCGTATCCATATCCATACGATGAACTTCCAAACATAATTCTATCTTTTGTTTGTGTGTTAATCCGCATAAATCCATGGCTAGTATCTGCAACAATCCACTCTCCGTTTTGTGAATAGCCTGCCTTGTTCACACCTAATGGTGTACCGTTGAACCCGGGGAGCACCCAGGAGTTAGATACACGATTGTAATTGTATTGATCATACCATCCAGTTTTAGTATGCGTAAGCCGTGACTTAGTATTCTCAAACAGGGTTAGATTAAGATAATAGCTCGAGATTCTTTGTCGAAACATTAAATATCCCGTTGATCCAAGGCTTGACCAAAGCCCATCCGGTTGACCGTTAATGCGGATAACATTTTCACCTTGGGAATCAACCTTTACATACATCCTACTCATAGTCCTCGCATAGCCGACCAATCCAAAATCAGTATGGTACCAGCATGCATCGATAGGTTCTTTTTTGGGGAAACCAAGAATTCTTACGCCATTTATTGCCGGATATTGCAGTTCATATTCTATATGCGTATCACAGAATTTTTCATCCGTAGAGTAATTTTTGGTGTCTACTTCAAGTACAGTTTTTTGCATGTTGCCTGAAGATAGCCAAATTGTCAAAGATTCAGCATTTGTCGCAGACGCAATAGCAGCAACTACCAGAATCGGTAATGTAAGTAGCCATAGTTTTCGCACCTTCAGTATCTCCGATTACTAGTTAATTTTGATTGTACGCCTTAATAGTATATAAAGCGATACAAATATAGATTTTTTCATACAATAGGCATATGCTTTGTATATGACTAAGAAAAAAACATATTCAAGAGCAAATTTTAAATTCGGAGTCTTGTTCGCTATAGGGTTGTTATTAATTGTTGTAATAGCTATATCTGCAAAAGCCTATATTACTGCGAGCAGCGAGAAGAACGGCTTTAATAGTTTACAAAGTGACATGAAAATCCTTCAAACAAAATTCAATGCTATTGATACTGGCTGGGAGTATAGTGAATTCTGTAGAAGCGAGGGTGGCGTGTACCAAGGAAATATTCCTAATTGGTGTGGAATAAATATAACAAATACGACTCATGACTTCTCAAATAAAGAGTTGGAGAGAGTTGGAGAATATAGTACTCTGATCAATGAATTGGGTTCGTTTAAAATAGTCAAACAAATTGGAAAAGATAGAGCCGATTCTGTATACGCAGTATATGATTATGAGAATTTAAGTAATTCCAATTGCTCCATTAGTACCCTCAAAGCGATCGACCCTAAGACATCCTCGACATCAATGACATTTGGTTGTTCGCATGATGCACGTGAATTTTACTTTAATAATCTTGACTGATAATAAATTTTATTTAAGCTTACTTTTTATAGTTATACCAAGTAATATTCCTGTCAAAGCCCACCACGTCATACTCAACGGATCATCTGCCCAGACATGGAGTAGCACCCCAATGATGCTTAGTCCGATACCACTCATATATAAGGCTAGTGCCAGAGGCTGAGATTTATGGACGCCGTAGAGTCTACGCATGATGCCGACAAATAGCAACAGCCATACGATAAGTCCGACGATGCCATATTGCTCTGCGAGTTGTAGATAATAGTTCTCACTGATCTGCGGGCTCGGTCCATAGTATGATGCAGGGCCACTGCAGCCGGTGCCACAGCCGAGTGGTTCATCAACTATACGTTCTGTAGTGTCGACAATTGCGGTAGCACGGTCTTCGTTAGACCCAGATGTCAGTCTGGTATCCTTGTCGGACGAGTGGAACACAATCAGACGAGCAGTTGGCGAAATTAGCGACAGAGAAACCAGAAGCCCGACAGCTATGACTGCCACAACTCCATATTTCCAATACTTTTGTAATCGCTCCACACCGATCGTTGTGAGGAGCCATATCCCAATAACCGCAAGCGTCGCCAAATATGCACTTCGTGAATGTGATGCAAAGATTGCTATGAGCAGTAGGGTTGAAATTGCTATCTTCTTACGTATCGTTACAATCGTCACGAGCGTGACAGCTAGTGACATCACAAGGTAAGCGCCATAATCGTTTGGTCCACGAAGCGTGGCAAAGGCGCGGATAATATCGGGACTCTTTTCGCTGATGGTGAGGTATGGAGCAATGGTGACAAATTTTTCATAGCCAAAGTTTGTCAGAAAATCACGTGGGATGACAGTTACCTGTAGGATACCGACGATTGCCAACACAATTCCTGCGCCAATGATGAACTTCGCGATTGTTTGTAATAATTCTGGTGTCACAACTGTGCTAAATCGTGCCAGCAGATAGGCGAGTACAAACATCACGACATAACGCAGATCAAAAGCTACTCCTGCAAGCGTGGCGTCCTGCCCGTTCGTCGCCATCCCGTGTACGGTATAGCCGAGCACTATGACAGCGAAGAGCACCGCTAGCTGTACCAGACGGTCCCGGATGACGAGTGCCAGCACCTGCCGATTCGATATGATCCAGCCCGCTGTTACGATCACTGCCGGTATGAGAAGCAATTCTTTCCACGATTTCCAGATAAACATCGGTCCTATAGTAGTTCCACCCCAGGTCGAGATAAAGGCATGGACAGGCAATACCGTTACGATCACAGCAAGTGTTGCCAAGAGGTAGCGCTGCAGCCAGACAGGCATCAGCAGGAGTCGCGTATTCATATAATAATGGTACAATACTTCATAGTATTATGCCTGTTAAAACGGTCCGTTTATACACCTTTGCCTTGCTTGTCGCCGACAGCATTGCTGTCTTGCTCGCCTTTAGCACTGCCTATGTTCTCCGTGTACAGTTAGATAGCCGACCTCTTGTCAACCAGATCACTGCTCTCGATTTCTTCAATACCTTTTTAGTACTCCTTCCATTTTGGGTCCTGACACTGTGGGCAATTGGACTCTACAGTCCACAAGTGTACCTGCGTCGTCTCACTGAGTATGGCAAATTATTTGTGGCCTCGTTTGTTGGAATTTTGCTCGTCGTCGGCTACGCCTTTGTGATCGACGAGCCAGTATTTCCTGCTCGACTCGTCGCAGTGTATGCTGGAATCCTCGTATTCTTGCTGCTTCTACTGTTCCGAGAAATCCTCCGAACCATTCGCGATACATTATATATATACAATATTGGCATACAGCGCGTCATGATCATCGGTAGCAATGATGCAACAGCAGATATTACTGAAAACCTCGCCATCACTCATCGATCAGGCTACCGTGTCGTAGCAGTAGCAGGTAAAGCTCCAGCTAATACTAGTGCTGAAGTTTTCAAATCAGTCGATGAAGCTCTCGAGCAGCTCGGCAGATTACAGGTGACGACAATTATCCAGACGAGTCTCTATGATGATCCTACACGCAACCAAAAGATTATGAATGCAGCGCAAGAACGTCATCTACAATATAGCTTCATCCCGGGTGAAGCTGAATTCTATTCTGGTAAAAACCAAACCGATGTATTCCTCGGCTACCCTATGATCAGTGTTTACCAATCACCTCTCATCGGCTGGGGAGAAGTTGCGAAGCGTATCTTCGACATGACACTGATAATTATCAGTGCGATTCTATGGATCCCATTCTTTATGCTCATCGCACTGCTTCAAAAAATATTTAATCCAGGACCTGTCTTTTTCAAAAGTAAACGACTCGGGCTCCATGGTAAGACTATTTACACATACAAATTCCGTTCTATGGCACAAAGATATTCTGGTGAAAAAGCAGAAGACATATTTACACAAATGGGGCGTGATGATCTCGTCGAAGAATACAAACGAGATCGCAAAGTTAAAAACGATCCACGCATCACGACATTCGGGAATATTCTGCGTGTAACGTCGATCGATGAGTTACCACAAATCTTTAATGTCATCAAAAGTGAAATGAGCCTCGTCGGTCCACGTCCGATCATCAAAGAAGAAAAGACGTTTTACAAAAACCGCGCCCCGTTACTGTTTAGTGTCCGACCCGGCGTGACCGGTCTATGGCAAGTATCAGGACGAAGCGACCTCAGCTTTAATGAGCGCGTTGAGCTAGAGCTATTTTACGCTCAGAACTGGACTTTCTGGCTGGATATCAAAATCCTGTTTAAAACAGTCTCTGCGGTTCTGCTTCGCAGAGGAGCAGAGTAGTTAGTTGGTAAAATGGAAAATAGTAAATTAGTACATCACAATAGCTACGCACAGACATTTGAGGAGCTTGAGGTTTGGAAAAAATCACAAGATCTTGCTGTTGAAGTCTATAAAGCAACGAAACTCTTTCCAAAGGACGAACTTTATAGTATTACTTCACAGATCCGTAGAGCTGTCGGATCGATATCCGCCAACATAGCAGAGGGGTTCGGCCGGACTGGCCAAAAAGATAGAATTCATTTTATGACAATCGCCTATGGCTCATTACTTGAGACAAAAAACTTTCTTTATCTGTCCGGCCGACTCGGGTATATATCGCAGTCCGATCTTGATACACTGATAGAACATGTAGTAGTCTGTCAAAAACTGTTAAATAGCTTTAAAAGGTCCTTACATCGTGATTAACCAATCCACCAATCCACCAATTACTAACTCACCACTTCGATCACCACGAGTGGTGATCGTCTGTGATTTCCTAACTACTATGGGTGGTGCAGAAAATGTTGTACTAGCGATGCATGAAGCATTCCCCAATGCACCAATCTACACTGCAATGTATAACAAAGATAAAATGCCGCAATTTGCAGAGCTTGATATACGGACAAGTAGCCTGCAGAGGCTACCTCGGATTGTACGTAAATACCACAAGATGTTTCCGACTCGTGCAGTCAAAGCAATGCGCAAACTAGACCTCGATGAATTCGATATCATTCTTACCAGTTCGTACTTGCATGGGCATCAAGTTACCAAGTCTCGTAGTGAACAGGTGATCATAAATTATTGCCACACCCCACCACGTTATTATTGGAGCCATTACGAAGAATATCGACGGGACCCAGGCTATGGCAAACTAAATCCTATCATTCGTAAACTCATGCCTATCATGGTCCCGAAGCAGCGCAAAAAGGATCTTGAAGCAGCAAAGAATGTTGATGTGTTCATAGCCAACTCCACCGAGACGCAACGTCGCATCGAAAAATATTATCGCAAAAAAAGTATTATTATTCACCCGCCTGTAGATACAAAGCGGTTCTCACCCAAGAAAGAGCGTGGAGAGCACTATGTCACTATCGGGCGTCAACTCCCCTACAAGAGATACGATATAGCAGTAGAAGCTGCAAATGCACTTAAGCTAAAATTGATAGTATTCGGAGATGGTCCGATGCATGAAAAACTTGTAGCCATGGCTGGCCCAACAATTGAATTTAGAAACCATAGATTTGGTAATGCATCAGATGAAGAATACGAAAAAGCCATCACTACCGCAAAAGGTTTTATATACCCAGCAGAAGAAGACTTCGGCATCGTGACAGTAGAGGCTCTCGCAGCAGGCACGCCAGTAATTGGCCTCGGCAAAGCTGGTACGCTAGACATCGTCGAAGATGAGGTGAGCGGAACATTATTTGACGAACAAGCGGTCTACTCGGTAATGTGTGCAATCCAAAAAGCACAAAAAACCAAGTTCTCTCCTGCCATTCTGCAGCGCAAAGCAAAACGGTTTGATAAGACACTATTTATCAGTAAAATCAGAAAAGTTGTTGGAGATTATTCTTCGTGACCGGTTTCACGGTTTATGCGACTTGAGTGATCACGTTTCTCTACTTCATGGCTTCCCACCCCATAAACAGTCTGAATGTTACATTCTTCTGCTGCCTGGGCTTCATCCTTTGGGATCGCATCTAGATTAGGATCTCGGTCACCGCCATTACCAAATATAATCTCATCATCTGGGTATTTCTCACGCACCATTCGAAGTGACTGAGCTTGTCCCAAATCCTCATCAACAGACAACATCACTTCATCTACGACTCGCAAGGCTCCTATCAATCTCATGCGGTTCTGCTCGTCTAGAATGATCTTACCCTTTTTTAACATCTGTGCTTTGTCATTGTTGATAATTACTATCAGATAATCCCCGAGTGCTCTGGCTGACTCAATGAGATCTAAATGACCACCATGCAGTGGATTAAAATAACCACTTACAATAACTCGTTTCATATAATCTCCTTTTAAATATTGTATAACACTCTCGCGTTCACGATAATACATCTTTAGTCTAAATATGGGTTACTACTTTCTAAAATATATTGCGTTGACTTGATATAATAGGCATATGAACATTCTTCTTACTGGAGGTGCAGGATATATAGGTACTCACACCGCAGTCGAACTTCTGAATGCTGGCCATTCAGTCATCATTGCTGACAATCTATCAAATAGTAGCCTCGAAGCAGTTCGTTGGGTAGAAAAAATAACCGACAAAGCCATCCCATTTTACGAAATAGACGTGTGTGATAAAACTAAGCTCACTGAAATATTTCAGCAGGACACCGTTGATGGTGTTATCCATTTTGCTGGGCTTAAGTCAGTTGGAGAATCTGTATCAAAACCTATTGAGTATTATCGAAATAATATCGACTCTACATTATCGCTTGTAGATGTTATGAAAATCTATCATGTGAACACGCTAGTATTCAGCTCGTCGGCAACGGTATATGGTGACCCAGAGGCTCTACCCCTCACAGAGGAAAACCGTGTCGGCGTCGGTATCACTAACCCGTATGGTTGGACAAAGTATATGAATGAGATTATTTTACGCGACCTATCAAATGCGAACGAAAACCTCGAGGTTACGTTACTACGTTACTTCAACCCGGTTGGGGCACACGAAAGTGGGACAATCGGTGAAGACCCATCAGACATCCCGAATAACCTCTTGCCATATATCTCGCAAACTGCAGTTGGACTACGCGAAAAGGTAAGCGTATTTGGTAATGATTACGATACTATCGATGGTACTGGTGTACGTGACTACATCCACGTAGTCGATCTAGCCAGGGGACACCTTGCAGCAATCAAACACTCAGAGCCTGGAGTTAAAGTATACAATCTAGCTACAGGTGCAGGTACATCTGTACTGGAACTCATTGCCGCATTTGGTAAAGCGGCGGGCAAAAATATCCCATACCAAATCACAGGACGTCGACCTGGAGACATTGCTTCATGCTATGCAAGCCCCGCTAAGGCTGAAAAGGAATTAGGATGGAAATCCGAAAAGACTATTGAGCAAGCATGTGAGGACAGCTGGCGATGGCAATCGCAAAACCAAAATGGATATAGATCTAAGTAATCCTATACGATAATTTTACTAAATAATTTTCTATGAATATCTGCGAATTGTTCGTGCGCTTTATTGGAGTTTTTGCTATATTTTTTGTAATCCTGTAATATTGCCCGTATAGCGTTCTCGTAATCGGTTTTATTCTGGTTCACAATTAAACCTGCATCCCACTTCCTAATATCTTCGACAGTCGAATGCGTATCTGTAGAGATAACCGGTAACCCAAGACTAAAAAATTCTCTACACTTTGTGCTATCACCATACTCATTGAAGCCCCACACTCCTGTATAAAGTGCCAAGCCAATACCTGCCTTAGATTGTCTCTTTATAGTTTCCTGAAGTGAAAGTCTCCCCGTAAAATCAATCTTGGAATCGATCTTCATATCTTTAGCGATTTTCTGAAGATAGTCTTCTTTTGGCCCATTGCCTATAATTGTTAGTTTTAATTGAGGAAACTCTTCAGACATATCTGCGACAGCTTGGATGATGCCTTCAAAATCTAGCTGATTATCTATAACTCCAGTTGTTATCAATTCGAAAGGATCATGATTTATTAAATTCTTAGTTACAAGGTTTTCTGGTGGTACATTTGGTACAAAAATGTTCTTCTCATCGTTCAATCCCATTTTTCGTCGAACTTCACATATTCTAGTCGATACAGACCAGACCTCGTCAGAGTTATTTACACAATAACGATCGATCCGGTGATAGATATTATTCAGCAGTGTATTATTGAATCTTTTAGTTGAATAGTCTGCTGTATAAAAAATTGTTTTATTAATTTTACCTGCACGCTTTAACAGTACACCTGCAAATGCATTTAAAGGATCGATACCCACATACACATCCACAGATATTTTTTTGGAAAACAGTCTAACTGTTCTGTAAACTTCTGTAATATATCTTAGAGGTGATGGCTTTGACACCACCCGCATATTTATATGTTCTTGTTCTCCGCCATTTTTATAGCACACTAACTCAGAGGGAAGTAGGCCGTCCATTGAATGTCTGACGTACATATAATCATCCGTAATGTGGTTTAAGGTTTCTTTAACGACATTCCCAATGCCATCATATTCTTTACCATCTATGAGTGCGACATGTGATGCGAACGCTATAGTCTTTCTTGTCATGAGTCGCCTCGAATTAACTGAAAAATTCTCATCCGTAATGAGTTTGGCATACATAGAGACCAACGTTGGGCGGTATTGTATAACACATCAAAAAACGAGAAATGATACGAATCGCTATACCGGTACTTATCACGAAGCATCAATGTCACCTTTTCCATTTCCTTGAGATTAGATGAGGTCAACGAGCCTGAGGTTTGTCTATATTTAATAACCACTTCTTGTATATTACCAAACTTAAATTTCTCACCAATTCTGAATATCATATCAAGGTCCTCGGAAACTCTTAGACTTGAGTCATATAAACCAACTCTCTCATAACAAGCTCTTCGAACCATACATGCAGGCTGAGCAACGGGATTGTACTTAAAAATATTATATCTGAGGGTTTGATCATCTTCGGCATATCGTCTTGTTTTGCCTTCATGTTCGTCTTCGAAAAATGTAATAAACCCTCCAACCATACCAACTTCAGGATGAGATTCTAAGTAGTCTACTTGGTTTTGGATTCTATCAGGCCTTGATATATCGTCAGCATCTTGCCAGCAGATGTAGTCTCCATTGGATTTCTCTATGCCCTTATTTCTGTTGCCCCCAATACCAATATTGGTTGTGTTCTTTATCAATTTTATTCTTTCATCTTTCTCAGCAAGTTGGTTAGCGATTGAGAGTGTGTTGTCAGTAGATTTATCATCAATAACTATTATTTCAAGGTTTTTATAAGTCTGATCTTGTATGCTATCGATGGCGATCTTAATATAACTCTCTGCATTATAGGCTGGAATTATTACACTAACGAGTGGATTTTTTTTCATCAATATCACCTGTGTCTTCTCTGATAATGTATGTAGGCCTGCCTTTAGTCGCATTGAATATGTCCACAAGATAAAGTGCGACAACGCCTTGAAAAATAGCAAGAATACCGGTGACTAATAGCAGCGTCACTGTCAAAATTGCATTGTAACTTACCAGTTCAGTATTAATTAGAAATTTAATTACTAGCATTGCAATGAGTAATAGCGTAGACAAAGTTGCTAATAGCATACCTGCAGTAAATATAAGCTTGAGTGGTTTAAGACTAAATGAAGTGACGCCCATTCGTGCTAGCTCGAGCATTTTTTTGAGAGTATATGAAGATTTGCCGTGCATCCGATTACCCGCCTCATATTCTACACGTGCGACGTCGTATCCGATCCAATTTACAAGTCCTCGATAAAATTTTGGAGTTTCTCTTAGTGAGTTGAGAGTATTCAACGCTTTTCGGGACATGAGTCGATAATCAGCCTCACCATCGTGCAACTTCAGGTCTGAAATGCTATTAATAAACTTGTAAAAACCTTTTGACGTTAGTTTTTTCAAAATGCCTGCACCCTCCGTACTAAGACGAACAGTGTTTACGATGTCATATCCTTCATCATACTTCTTAATGAGTTGCTGTATGAGTTCTGGGGGATGCTGTAGGTCTGCGTCCATCATAACTATTACATCACCTTTAGCGTTAACAAGACCCGCTTCAAGCGCGACTGCATGTCCAAAATTGCGACTAAAGTTAATGCCTCGTACATGAGCATCCTTAATGCTCAGCTGTTTTATAACTTCCCATGTATCATCACTACTACCATCATTGATAAAGATTATTTCATATTGGAACTTAGCGGTATCAATACTCTTTAGTATTTCTGTATAGACCAAAGGAACATTTCGCTCCTCGTTATAGCTCGGCAATACGATCGACAGCAGTTTCTTTGGCACTATCTTTTCCTCTCTTATTCTCAAGTACAATCTCCATACTCAATAGTACACAGACTAGCAGGTTAGACGCAAGAAAGACACCTATAAACTGATCTATGGACGAGTGGTAGCAAGTTAGGCCTATTGTTAAACTGACTATTCCAGCCGTAACCGGGATAATAGTCTTTTTTCTTCTTAGCGCTATTTGATAAATAGCAAGTAAATTATTAATGGAACAGACAAGCATGACAAGTGAAAGTATAGGCAACCACTCTGAACCATCTAAATATTGTGAGCCTATTAATGTTTTTACAAATATCTCAGGGAACAAAGTAAATACTAGCGCAACCCCTCCTCCTACTAGCCCTACAATCAATAGCGATTGTTTCAAAGCCGTATTATTTACAACTCGTCCCGCGCGTATGGTCACAGAAGCAAGTAACACAGCCGCTACAGAAGCGGTTACAAAATATATAATTCTGGCAATAGATGATATTCCGCTGTAAATTCCTAACGTGTGGGAGTCAAAGAATAAACGCGCAATAATAGTATCAGACGTGTAAAGTAAAGCGAGACCGGAAAGAATAATTAAAATTGCTAAGCCATAGTGTATGTGCCCTTTTGTAATATGATCATCAGACAATTTTCTAGATGTTTGAACAACCGATTTGAAAACAGAATACTTATAAACATCTCTGGTTTTATTCCTAACATAGGCAAGCATTACGATCTGAGCAATTACATAGCCCGTGATAGCGGCGAAAACATCGTCTGTAAATAGCCAAATAAAAGTAACACCCAGAAACAGCTTCCCGATTGCAAATACAACTCCCGCTATTGATAACGTTCCTAAGCGTTTCTGCGCTTGCAGTATGAACGAACGTGATGTTGCGGGTACATTAATGATCAATAAGATACCTATGAGAATTACTGGCCATACAGAAGTAATCTTGAATTCACTACCAAAATATGATGATGCAAGTGTAAGGATAGCAAATATCGCAATACAAAACAAAAGTACCCTTTTTTCCAGCCAATTAATATATCTTCCAGACGTTTGTGTATCATTACTATTGGCTACGATGTTTGTAACCATGTAGCCAAATGCTGTTAGCACAACACCAAACTGCATAAATAGTGATATTAGAGCCTGTATTTCTCCGAACGAAGGTACATCCACGATCCTACTTAGTACAGGATAGTAAAGGTAATTGAATGCTGAAATTAAAGCCGTTCCAGCAAAGAATATTGCATTGTGGAAAAGCAGTTCCCATTTAGGATTGTCGTCAATTTTTTTATAAATACGGCTAAATACCATTACATGGTACTTCTAGATTTCATGATTTTTTTCTTGAAGAAATCACTGAATCAATAAGTTGCATATGTTGTTTATTGGCACACAAAATAAGATTATGGTTATTTGTGTGATTAATATCTGATAGTTTATATTTTTTTATATTACCCCGTATTTCATCTACGACGTAACAGTATTTATAATGCTTTTTTAATGAGGTAATGAGTCCAATCATCTTTTTGTTAACCTTAGGCATGTACTCCATAAAGATAGTAGGTTGATTACCGAGAACTTTCGACATTCCCGCAAAAACACTTGGCTCGTGACCCTCCACATCAATTTTTATTAAATCAGGAACGATAGCTTCATTACTACAGAATTTATCCACAGATATAGTAGGTACTCTTCTCTTTATACTTCCATGATCAATTGCAAGCGAGTGCATTCCTGATGACTTTGCGTCAAGATATATCGTCGCTATACCTTCTGTTTCGCTAACAGCCTTTTTTACTACAGTGACTTGGTCAGTTATTTGATTAGCGCGTAAATTTTTTGCGAGCAAGTCACTATTTTCTTTCACTGGTTCAAAAGCATAACACTTTACTTTGGAGTTTTTGTTAACAGCCAGTACAGAGTACATTCCTACATTTGCACCAATATCTAAAAAAACTTTCGATCTTTGGACGATGTCTTCGAACAAATCCAGCTCATGCTTCTCGTAATAACCAGCGACCATAGTAGGCACATAACTTCTGTCATTAGGGTCTATGTAAAAATCTGAACCTCGAAATTTAATGGGTTTCGTAAGATCAGGCATACCAAGCGAGAACACTTTGTCGTACAGATATGTCGCAAAAGACCAACGCATAATTGGTGTGTTATACAACATTTTTCTCAAAAGAAAAATAGTCTTTTCTGAAGTTGCTTTCTTTACGTTATTCACTGGTTTCTAGTATACAATATCTGTTTTTATAATTGATTGAATTTGTATACTATAATGTCTATACGAGTTTATGATTAAAAAATTCATTTCCAGAAAAGATCTAATCCTCCGGTGCTGTTTCGTGATTATTGGAATAATCATATTATTGGCTGTTGTAGGTGTCGTGACGGCTATAATTTCAATGTTATTTGGCAGGCCAATCGGAGATGATTACGGATCAATCTCTACATTCCACCTAAAAGACAATTGGATATACGAATTTTACTTTTCGTTAACTTCAACAGGGAGATACAGTCAAAGTATCACCGCTTCTAGTCTTTACGGCTTACTAGGCGATAAAATTGTTGTCCTTCTTCCTTTAGTCACTTTAATTTGGTTTATAACTGTCAGCTCTTTATATATACGCCTTTTATTAATTAAATTTACAGGCAACCTTCCTCTATCTTGGCTTTATGCTATTTCCAGTGGAATTGTTTTTACCTTTTTTGTTTTAATAGTCAATAATCCACCCATTACTACTACACTCCCGGGATGGGTTAGTTTTCAGTTATTCTTTTGGCCGAGTGGAATCATTACTTACACACTGCCTTTATTAATATTACTATCTGGAATTTATATTCTTTTTGTATCTTCGTGGCGTAGGAAATTCACATATAGATTAAGGCTTATTCTTTTTATAGTTTTGTTACTTGGCTCATCCTTATATAACGAAATACAACCGGCATTCGTGGCTTCAATAAGTGTATTATTCATATGCATATCATACTTCAAGCCATATACAGGCATTAAAAAATATAGAGGCATCTTAATAGCAAGTACGTTAACCTCATTACTAGGTCTCATTTTGATGTATTTCTCACCGGGACGCTTAACAAGAACAAAATTTTTAAATTCTATAGAGCCAACTGTTCAAGGTTCGCTTATTGATAGTGTTATACGTAATATCTTTACCTTATTCAGGGAGTCATATTTACGACCACGTGAGGTTATTTTGCTTGTACTTACAGGGCTCGTTGTTTCGCTTATATTTTATTATTCAAGATACAGACCAAAGAATTATTTAACCAGACTAAAATACTCTTTGCCATATATTTTGTTATTACCAATACTTTTTCTTTTGTCAGTTTGCATCTCATTTATTCTAATAGCTATGGGATATGGTTATACTGCCGGTATATACCCTAGGACGATGCTGCTATCTCAAATACTCTATATTATGGCCATAATTTCTTTAACATTTGCTCTTTCGGGTATGCTTCTTGCTCAATCTCGTAAACTCGGTACTTATTCAGTTATTATTCTAACTATATTTTCATCAATCCTTTTCATAGGATCTTTCTATAAATATATAGGTAAAGTGCAGGTTCAGATTAATTCATCTGTCATCTATGCGAATCAGTGGGATGAACAAGATCGGACCCTTAAGTCTGCTGCTTCAAATAATATAAAGGAGACCGTTTATCTACCAACTCCAGCTACTGGAATAGGAGACGGCTTTAGCCTCACTTGCACTGGGCCTTATGCAATATCAACGATGTGGCTAAATGTACAAATTTGGGAATATTATGGAAGCAAAGAAGTACGTATATGCGAAATACCGAAAACAGAAAGCACCATTAAATGATAGAGGAAAATATTGATTTATCAATCATTGTTACGGCTCATAATGAAGGTCTAATCGCCCATAAAACAATGCTTTCTATTTTTCAGGCAGTAAATAAGCTAGAGAACACCAAATGGGAAATTATAGTTTCGCTAGATAATGGCACCGCGGATACACTCAACTATTTCAAATCTCTTGTAAAAGAACGCGGTATTAAGTTACTCGAGGTATCCTTCCGAGACCTTTCAATGTCTAGGAATAATGCTGTAGCTGAAGCATGCGGTGCGTTCGTAACATTTATAGATGCGGATGACCTAATGTCTGCCGACTGGCTATCATCCGGACTACGTCTCGCTCGTACACATAATGATGCTGTAATTCATCCTGAATATTCAGTCACATTCGGTGATGACAATCTTATCTGGCAGAAAAGAAATTCTGGCAGCCATGACTTTGATACGCTTTGTCTCATTGATAACAACTTATGGGACTCTCCTTGCCTTGCGGCGCGTGAAATATTCCTCAACCACCCGTATCATCCGAACGGAAATGGCTTTGGGTATGAGGATAAAAAGTTTAATTGTGACATATTGGCTTCTAAACTTACCCATCTCGTCGCACCTCGGTCAATACTATTTGTTAGACGTAAAAATTCAGGATCAATGCTACGCACGGCAATAGCTGATAGGGCAACTGTTGCCAAGAATCATCTACTCTCCTATGAATCTATCTCGTCTATCGATCTAGCGCAGTATGAAGCGTTACACAGTCAAAAAGAAACACGTACACGATCGAGTATGCAAATTGCCAAGCAGACAGGAAAAGTTATATTAAAGAAAATTCATAATCGTGCAAAAAAGAATGAGTCTTACTTAAAAGTTATACAACCATTGAGAGAAAGACGACAAGCAAAGATTAACGTTGAGTTGAAAAATACATATCAGGACTGGATGATCAGTACATGGCGAGACATTCACAAGATTGATAATACGGTTTTTCCCGCTAAAGAGTTACTCAAGCATCTATCATGGTACAACTCAGATAGACCAGATCCTGGAATATGCTATGCCAAACTTATTCAGTCGTTCTCAAAGCAACCTGACACACTTTTCTTTGTGCCACACCTGATCAAAGGTGGTGCTGACATGGTATTCATTAACTACTCTAATGAGCTCAAGTCAATTTACCCTGATTGGAATATAGCGATGCTCCAAACAGAATCAAAAGAAAGTGTTTGGCAAAACAAAGTGTCGGAACAAATCGACTTTGTTAATCTTTTTGACTTGTTTGAGACACTCGATAACGACACGCAGCATAGGCTCCTCGCAACCCTTGTGACCCAAAACGACATCAAACGAATTATCATAGGAAATTCCCAGCTCGCATATGATTTTGTTAGCAAGTACCAATCACTGATCAAAACACTAGACATCTCGATATATTGTTTTGCATTTGGAGAAGAGTTCGATGAGGAAGGTAGGTTATGGGGACATATTCATACCGGTATTCCGAAAATATACCCTGTTATATATCGGATAATCACGGATAATGAAAATACTGTTAACAAACTATCTCATGAATACGCTTTTGATAGAGCTAGATTTGCGATGCATTATCAACCTACGCGTGCGGCACTAAAACCTGCAGTGCAAAATGATCAAAAGCCGCTTCGAATATTATGGGCAAGTCGTGTCTGTAAACAAAAAAGACCAGATATAATAAAAGCTATATCAAACGAGCTAGATCAAAGTCAGTACAGTATAGACGCATGGGGCCAGCTAGAGGAAGGCCTGACAGCCCACTACTTTGACGATTCTAACGTACATTACCGCGGGTCCTTTAATGGCATCAACACACTGCCGATATCGGATTATGATATTTATATCTATACGTCTGAAGGTGACGGGGTACCAAATGTGTTGCAAGAAATTACCGCATCGGGACTTCCGATCATTGCATCAAATGTTGGGGGGATAAGAGAATTCATTAAAACAAACATTACAGGCATGCTTATTATGGACCACGAGTCTATAGAAGATTACGTCGATTCAGTAAAGAAATTAGATGATACTTCCATGCGCAAAGAACTTAATAACAACGCACAACAACTATTAACGACAAAATTTTCAATGAGCTCGTGGCAGGAGAGCGTGCGCAAAGATTTTGATAAATAATTGTTTAATTTATCGAGAAATTTATTAATGTTGCTTCGGTTCCGACTTCTTTCACAAAAGATGTGTTGTCATGCCACATATTATCATAGTAACTAGAGAAATAAGCCTTATAGGAGCCTGTGGGCAACATACGCTGGCCATTGAAGGTCTGTACTTCGTTTGCTTGCATCGTCTTGAGATCAAGACAGCCTAAGTCATAATTTGTGCTATCACCCTCTCTTCGTACTATCATGCACAGTAGTTTATTGACCTGTGCTGGGGTGTTTGCCTGATTCTTTACTGCAAATGAGCCTGTGCTGGGATTCTGACCATTTACTGTTAAGCCTTGTACGAGAGTAGGGCTAGCCCAAGCCGTAAACTGGACGGTTGTTGCCTCGTCTCCATTTTCTAAATTGAAGGTCTGATTATCCCTCCAACCGCCATCATACATAGAGAAATATCCTCGATATGATCCTGCTGTCCCAATGACGCGCTGAGCAGTAAATGTCTTTT
This sequence comes from Saccharimonadales bacterium (SeqCode), assembly GCA_039916485.1. Taxonomy (GTDB): domain Bacteria; phylum Patescibacteriota; class Saccharimonadia; order Saccharimonadales; family Saccharimonadaceae; genus JAPUDQ01. Next base: position 21,124 of record JBDSLH010000023.1, read on the forward strand.
CTTCATATGCACTTAAGTTACCTATTGCTAGGCAGCCGACGTCGTAGTTTTTAGAGTTTCCACGAAGAATATAGCATAAATTCTTATTGACTGATACTTCCTGACTGCTACGATTCTTTATCGTAAAAGATCCTTCAAGCGTATCTCCAGCGCGTGCGTTATTAATATCCGTATTTGTTCCTATACGCTTTATGGTCATGCCTTCGCTAAGCACAGGGTTACCTTTAACCTCGAATGTTATTTTTTTCTTAATAGAGCTATCTTCTTCTACCGGCAACTTATCAGACCATATCCCATTTTTATAGGAAACAACCCAGGCGGTGTATATTCCCGGTTTCGTAAATTTACGAGTGCCCGTAAAAGTATGTTCTCCGTTCGCTGCAAGATTGCTCAATGATACACCGCTAATATCAACGTTTTGGTTATCTGGATCACGGACAGCAACAGCTAAATAACCCGCGTCTACTGCCGTTTGTGAATGGTTTTTTATCTTGAATCCAACGTTAGGACTGTCGCCAGCATATACCTCTGAGGGTACACTAAGGCTTTGAGTGATAGTTGGATTTTGCTTTACATTCAAGTCGGCTTTTGTTATTACTCCATCTGCAGCTGCAGGGTAATTAATAAACCAGCTATTATCTATGTAAGAACTAATAGAAGCTCTATATATACCAGACTTTTTAGGAGTGAAGGGTTTTGAATACTGGTATTGGGACTGTGGTGCTAATGATGAAATTGTTTCAAAAGGAAGATCAACATTATTTCCTTCTGGGTCTCTCATAACTACGCCAAGATATCCAAGATTAGTAGGGTATTTACTATTACTTTTAACTATAAAATTGACATTAGATTGTTTGCCTTCTCTTAATTCGCTATCTGCTTGTAAGCTGGTCGTGATTGTTGGTTTATTTTGTACAACTCTTCCGGTATGTTTGCGAATACTACCATTTACGCTTGAAGGATAGTTGTCATCCCAACCCACGGATTCTCTATAGCTTGTTACCCAAAAAGTATATTTGCCTTCACTCGTAAAGTTACGTGCTTTACGATATAAAAACTCTTGTCTAGGGGCGAGCTTGATGTATTCACCACCGAGATCATAATTTACACCATTTTCATCCCTCACTGCCACTGCAATGTAACCAACATCGCGCCACTGATCACTATCGTTACGAATCACAAAGCTAGCCTCAACAAAGCCGTTCGTAAAAAGACTTCCTGGCGATGACGACATCAGGTTAAGTGAAGATACCATGTGTACATCTCCTGTTACTGAACCAAACCAATCGGTGAAATACAGGAAGAAGTTACGATTACCGTATGCACTACATGAATCACCGGTACCATACTGAGCGTTTCTAGCTGCCTGGTTAGGCTGGTAAGGGGTATAGCTGTACAGGGCAACCGTTGCGCGGTTCTCAATATATACATCTCCCGCACCACATACTGGCTGGTTAGGGCTCCACATTACAGAATTCCACCCAGTGTCAAAGGGTATATACCAACCGGTACCATTATCCATATAACCTTTAAAGTGTCGAGCGGCTTCATATATTTGAGCTGAAAAGCTTCCATAGGACGGGTTACATGCTGGAGCACCTGGAGCTACATTGTCTGGACAACCAAAACCCATTGATTCTCGGTACTGCTTAGGAAACGGCCACTCATCAGTAATGAGGCCGTTTTCCTTCTGAAGTGTAACCAATAGTACTTGAGGATTGATGTTGAACTGGCGTGAATAATTGAAAATTATTTGTGCAGAGCTGATCCCACCAGCGGGGACAGATTTACCATAATTGTCTTCGCCCGTCGTAGGATTCTGATAATAATCCTTCAAGCAGGTAAACGGGGTGCTCACACCTCGCGAGGCTGCGTATTGAGCACGGGTACCCCCACCATATTCTGAAGGTTTTGTTCCCCAGGTATCGCATTGCACTTTGCTGTTTAGGAAGTTCTGAATATCTTGAACTGTCATTGAATAGCTATTTGTGAATACTGAGTCGTCTATAATACGCCCAGCATTATAGTTCCGTGCATCTGCGGCATAACTCGTACTAGCAAAGAACACAGAGAAAAGTATGGATAGCCCAATAAGAATGCTGCTAAGTTTCAAAATTCTCATTGTATAGTAACCTGTTTAACCGCTGATCCTGTCGCACCATCGGAATTAGTGTAATCTATCTGAACCTGCCACTCACCTTTACTTAGATCTGTTACTGGTACATCAAAACCTTTACAAACAGAGTAGCTACCCATATTTTGCGTATCTGCACTAAATTCAAATTTAGCACTTCCTTGTTTAAGTGTTAGCTTGCACGACCCGCTAATAACATCTTGGATGATTGTTCTGATTTTGAGCACACCATCTCGCTGCGACATAGAACTAACTTGAACCGAAATATTGTTGTCAGTGCTTTCTGGTGGTGTATCTTGCTGATCTGAGCTAGTATCGTCTTTATCCAAAAATTCTTTTTTTGCTGTCTGTCCTGTTGATAACTGCTCTTTGGTAGGCTCATCATAATTAACTATGTTTTCTCGTGGCTCATCGGAAGTATTAATAAAATAATAACCAACTCCAGCACCTGCTAGGAGAAGGATCGTGGCTGCTAATACAATTTTTCTATTTTTATTCATATTTATTTTAATAAGCTTAACAAGTATTATACTACATTCTCCCTAGGCATAAAAGTAGGTTGTAAAATATACATTTTCTTTTTTGGTATAATGTTAATAATGACTGAAGATAAAAACATCCCCTTTGTTAGTGTTATTATGCCTGTATATAATGCCGAGAGGTATTTGGAGCAAGCGATTGAAAGTATCTTAGCCCAATCTTATACAGATTTTGAATTTATTATTATAAATGACGGCTCAACTGATAAATCTTGGGATATAATCACTTCTTACGCTGAACAAGACCCAAGGATTAAATCTATTAATCAACAGAATAAAGGTGTGGTCGAGACGACAAATTATGCTGCTAATATTGCTAATGGTGTGTATCTAGCAAGAGCGGATGCGGATGACATATCGTTTAGATCAAAACTATATGATTTAGTGAAGTGTGCGAAAAGCAACACACAAGCTGATGTCATCGTTGGCAGTATAGAAGTTATCGATAACAATGACGAATTTGTTTACCGAGAGCTTGTGCCAATTTATGATGAAGATATAAAGCGAGCCATGTATATGAGAAACCCCGTACCAAACGGAGCTACTCTAATTAAAAGAAGTATATTTCAAAATGCAGGAGGGTTTGCAGACGTTTTCGCAGAAGACTTTCATCTATGGGTACGTTTAGCAAAAACAGCTACATATGCTGGAACAGGAACTACGGTTTATAAATGGAGAATGAACACATCTGGTCTTACGTTTACAAATCTTAATCTGTCTATGCAAAAAGAGACAGAATATACCGAACTACTCTGGGGCGATTCTCATCCTAAAACGATTTCTAGGCAAAATATCATTACACGGGCAAATGAATACTTATCATTATCATCTCGTTTCCGGATTGATTATAAAATAGTATTTTTAACTGACCTTTCTAGGCTGTCTGTGCATCGCATAAAGCGAGGTGATATAGTAGGCGGTTTTTGGCAACTACTCATACTGGCTTCAACTGGCAGAACGGGGCTCAGAATTGCGCTGAAAAGAGTGAGTCTTGTTGTCCGCGGATTTCTACATAAGCCAATTAACAATAGGCCCAGTTCTAACGTTTCCACACATGAGGAAGGTCTAGAAGACCGCTCCATGTAGGCGTTTCTGTGGATCTAACAACAAAACTAGGTCCATCAAATTTTTGAGAGTAAGCGTGACCTTCCCGTTTAAAAACCTCTGAAAATACGAAATAGCTACCTGGTGAAATGTTTAGCTTGTACTCTATTGATACTGAGTTCAAATTATTGACGTTTTTAAGTGAATCATCAAACCGGGTATTATGACCTGATATATGCTCACCACTACGTTTAAAAATGTTTACTCCAACACTTTCAATAACGTCAAGTTTCTTCCATGAAGCTTCTATTATCATAGTCTCCCCGATACTAAAACTATGTGCCGGCTTCCGGTCCTTGTTCAGAATATTAATTGAAACAGTGTTATCTTCATCTATGCTTTGTTTATTTAAATGCTGATCAATTTCATCTTCATTTAGTT
>JBDSLH010000024.1:0-13867 GCA_039916485.1 Saccharimonadales bacterium (SeqCode)
ACGCTTGGGTCCTACGTATGACCGCGGCTGCTGGCACGTAGTTAGCCGACCCTTATTCATGAGTTACCGTCATATTCTTCACTCATAAAAGCAGTTTACGACCCGAAGGCCTTCATCCTGCACGCGGTGTTGCTCCATCAGGGTTTCCCCCATTGTGGAAGATTCCTTACTGCTGCCTCCCGTAGGAGTCTGGACCGTGTCTCAGTTCCAGTCTGACTGATCATCCTCTCAGACCAGTTAACGATCGTAGACTTGGTGAGCCTTTACCTCACCAACTATCTAATCGTACGCAGGCCGCTCCCAAAGCGTATAAATACTTTAATCCGAAGACCATATGCGGTATTAGACACCGTTTCCGGTGCTTATCCCTCACTTTGGGGCACGTTCCCACGCGTTACTCAGCCGTCCGCCGCTCGAGTACTCCGAAGAGCCTTTCCGCACGACTTGCATGTATTAGGCACACCGCCAGCGTTCATCCTGAGCCAGGATCAAACTCTCCATAAAAGATGTGATAGTTACGTTTACCGAAGTAAATTTGGCTACCACATGCTGACGAAATTGATTTGCACTGCCAAATTGTAAATGTTCTTTTGTTTGCCGTACCACCTCAAAAAGTGCGGTAGACTGTCCTCAATACTACGCTACCAGAGTAGCCATGTCAACACTATTATCGAAGAAAAACTGGATTATATCGTTATAAATAAAGCAACGATAATACCAAGTACAATACCGAGTACCGCACCGACAAGTACTTCACGGGGTTTATGACCCAGTGCCACTCGAGGTAGCGGGTCTTTGGCGAACGATGACTTTTCGATGAGCCGGATCAAGGCCGTACCCTGTTCACCGATAGATCTCCGCGCCACCAGTGCATCATAGACGGTAATCATTGTTAGCACCGCAACAACTGCGAACAGCTCCGTGAAGCCTGCGTGAGCGTAGATAACGGTCGCAAGGCTGACGACCACTGCGGTGTGGCTACTCGGCATACTTCCCGAGCGGAAAAACTGCCGCCAGTTCTTTTCTCGTGTACTGGCAAGCACATATTTGAGTGTTTGTGCTGTCATAAAGCCCAGCACAGGCGCGAGCAGGTAGGCTACGCTAGGCTTCATCGCTCGATTCCTCGTCTTCACCCTCGATGATCGGCTGTTCTTGGATGAGACCAATAGATGATACTCTGTCGTCATCATTCAACCTCATTACCCGAACACCTTGTGTCGTACGTCCAAGAGTCGGTATATCTTTGAGCCCAACACGAATCGTTTGACCCTTGTTTGAGATCATGATCACCTCGAAGTCTTCAGTATCAAGTGAGCGAACAGTGATGAGATTACCGGTCTTGGCGCTCACAACTGCTGCCTTGATACCAACCCCACCACGTTTGTGAGTTGGGAAGTTACCGACTTTCGTTAGCTTTCCATAGCCCTTTTCACTCATAACAAGCAAGTTTGGCTCCTCAGAGGCAAGATCCATACCAACAACTTTGTCGCCGGCTCGTAATCGAATTCCTCGAACACCACGTGCGCTTCGTCCCATTGGACGTGCGTCTGCCTCTTTGAATCTGATAGCTTGTCCCATTGCTGTAGAAATAACAACTTCATCATTCCCTGTACTCTTCCTGATCCAGCGCAGTTCATCACCATCATCTAGTTTGATTGAGATCAATCCTGTTTGACGGATGTTTGCATAGTCAGCAATTGGTGTCTTCTTAACAGTACCGTTGGTAGTAGACATGAACAGGAATCCTTCAGGGTTGTCATCTTTAGCCAGCTTGATCAGTGACGTGATTCGCTCTTCTGGTTGGAGTTGTAGCAAGTTAACTGCGGCAACACCTTTCCCTTGTAGACTAGCGGCTGGCACTTCGTAAGCTTTGAGGCGGAAAACTCTGCCCTTGTTCGTAAAGAATAGCAGCCAGTCATGGGTCGAGCTCGTAACTAGCTGATCGATAACGTCCAGTTCTTTGGTGGTCATGCCACGCTTACCCTTGCCACCACGGTGTTGTCGACGATAATCGGTCACAAGTGTTCGCTTGATATAATTCTCTGTGGTTAGAAGTACAACGACGTCTTGTTCAGGGATAAGTTCTTCATCGCTGAACTTACCAAGCTCGTGGTTGATGATCTGGCTACGACGCTCATCACCGTACTTCTCTTTCATCTCGAGCAGCTCGTTTTTAATAATCTTGAGGATTTCTTTTTCGTTAGATAAGATGGCTTCGAGCTTAGCGATTAACTTCTTAAGCTCTGCAAGTTCATTCTCAATCTCTTGTCGCTGCAGCCCAGTCAAACGACGGAGTTGCATAGCAAGGATTGCACCAGCTTGAATCTCACTGAGCTTAAAACGCTCCATCAAATTCTTTTGGGCCTCTTCAGGGGTCTGTGCTGCACGGATGACTTTGATCACTTCGTCGATGTGATCGAGAGCAATTTTTAGACCTTCAAGGATATGAGCACGTTCTTGAGCCTTACGCAGTTCGTATTCAGTACGGCGACGGACAACAATCTGTCGGTGTTTGATGTACTCAGTGAGGATCTCTTGGAGTCCAAGAACCCGAGGCTGAATACCATCGATGAGCGCCAGCATGTTGTAATGATAACTTGTCTGGAGCGCCGTCATCTTGAAGAGCTGGTTTAATACCTTCTTCGGATATGCGTCTTTCTTAAGCTCTATGACAATTCGTACAACACCACGTGCACTTTCGTCACGGATATCATGGATTGTAATTTTCTTTTCTTTATGTAATTCTGCGATTCGTTCGATGAGTGTTGCTTTATTTACACTATATGGCACCTCTGTTACAACGATCTGATGACGGCCTTTAGCAGTCTCTTGGATCTCAGCAACTGCACGGATCATGACACTGCCACGACCGGTTTGATACGCCTGACGCATAGCTGGCCCACCGTAGACAATAGCACCGGTTGGGAAATCAGGACCCTTTACATGGACAAGCAAATCATCAAGTGTGGCCTCAGGGTTGTCAATCATTTCGACGATGGCATCTATAATCTCGACTATGTTGTGAGGCGGGATATTTGTCGCCATACCGACAGCAATACCAATCTGTCCGTTGAGGAGAAGATTCGGCAATTTTGCTGGCAGAACGACGGGCTCCTGCTCTGAACCATCGAAGTTATCACGAAAATCAATCGTATCTTTATCGATATCGACTAACAGTTCATCAGACGCCTTACTCATACGAGCTTCTGTATAACGCATGGCAGCCGCTGGATCCCCATCCATTGATCCAAAGTTACCCTGACCTTGGACGAGCATGTAGCGCAACGACCACTCTTGAGCCAGGCGAACCATAGAGTCATAGATCGCTGAGTCACCGTGAGGGTGATATTTACCCATCACGTCACCGACGATACGCGCTGATTTTACAAACCTGGCGGTGCTTCGATTTCCGTTTTGGTTCATGGAGTACAAAATACGACGATGTACTGGCTTAAGTCCATCACGTACATCTGGTAGCGCACGGTCAATGATAACGCTCATTGAGTAGCGCAGGAAGCTGTCTTCCATGACATCTTCAACAGTACGGTTTTCGACAGTACGTGAATGCGTCTGAACTGCTTCTACGAGTTCACCTTCGATTGGTAGTGGTAAGTCTTGTCCGGGTATAATTTGTTCTTCTTCCATGTCTAGATATCCAGTTCATCAATGTTAAGGTCTTTTGCGCGCGATTGGATGAAGTTTTTACGTAAACTTACATCGTCACCCATCAGTTTGGTAAAAATAGCGTCAGCGAGCTCTGCGTCACGTACTTTTACTTGTATCAGCACTCGGTGTTCAGGGTTCATAGTCGTGTCCCAGAGTTGTTCAGCGTCCATTTCACCAAGTCCCTTAAACCTGCTGATCGTCACACCGGCTTGTTTTACTTTATCTTCACCTGTTACCACTGCGCCACGCTCAGTTTTTTCGCCAATGATACGGTCGAGGATTGCGTCACGCTCGTCTTCACCATAGGCATACGTCTTTTTCTTACCATGGTTGACTGAATACAGTGGTGGCTTAGCGAGATAAAGGTGACCGCCATCAATAACTTCTTTCATATATCGGAAGAAGAATGTCATGAGCAGTGTCGAGATATGGCTACCATCGACATCGGCGTCAGTCATGATAATGATGCGGTGATAGCGGAGGCCGCTGAGGTCAAATTGTTCATCAATACCAACTCCGAGAGCTTTGATCAGGCTGACGATCTCGTTGTTATTAAGCATTCGATCAAGTCGAGCACGCTCAACGTTCAAGACTTTACCACGGAGTGGCAAGATGGCCTGGTGCTTTGAATCACGGCCACTTTTTGCTGAGCCACCGGCGGAGTCACCCTCTACAATGTAGATTTCGGAGTCAGCTGGGTTTTTGCTTGAACAGTCAGATAGCTTACCTGGCAAGCTCATACCATCAAGTGCACCCTTACGGATGACGTTGTCTCGAGCAGCACGAGCTGCTTTACGAGCACGGGCCGCCAATAGTGCTTTGCCGATAATCTTCTTTGCAACTGAAGGATTTTCATCAAGGTAATAGGCAAAATACTCGTTCATGACTTGCTCAACGTAGCGACGCATTTCAGGGTTACCGAGTTTATTCTTAGTCTGACCTTCAAATTGAGGATCAGGAAGTTTTACAAGAATAATAGATGTCAAACCTTCACGGATGTCTTCACCAGAAAGGTTTTCTTCTTTTTCTTTGAGGATACCGCTTTTACGCGCATATTCGTTGATGACACGAGTCATCGCTGAACGGAATCCGACGATGTGCGTACCGCCATCTGGGTTGTACACATTGTTTGCAAAGGCTTTTACAGTCTCTGTAAATCCGTCGTTATACTGGATGGCCACTTCTACCATGCAATCTTCTGTTTGGCGCTCGACGTAGAAGATGTCTTCATCAACACCATCTTTACCGATGTTAAGGTGTTTGACATAGCTTTGAATTCCACCCTCAAAATAGAAGGTGTACTGCTCGCCTGTTCGCTCATCGACAACAGTCGCACGAATGCCCTTCGTCAGATAGGCTTGGTGGCGAAGATAGTTGAGTACCCACTGGTAATCAAACTCGACAGTCTCTTTAAAGATAGTTGGATCTGGGTAGAAGGTAATACTCGTACCTTTGATGCGATCAGACTTGCCAAGTTTTTCAAGTTTGCTGACAGGGACACCAGCGGCAAACTCTAACCGGTACAGTTCGCCATCTTTTACAACTTCAGCCACGAGCTTCGTAGATAGCGCGTTAACAACACTTGATCCAACTCCGTGGAGTCCAGACGATACCTTATATCCACCACCACCGAACTTACCACCAGCATGGAGAACCGTCAGGACGGTCTCGAGTGAGCTGACCCCTGTCTTTGGATGCTTGTCCACCGGTATACCACGACCATCATCGACGACGGTCACGCCGCCATCAGCGAGTAACGTAATATGAACGAATGTCGCATGTCCTGCGATAGCTTCATCGACACAGTTATCGGCTATTTCTTTAATAAGATGGTGTAAGCCATCATACCCGGTACTACCGATATACATACCTGGACGTTTGCGTACTGGCTCTAGTCCTTCAAGGACCTGAATCTGACTAGCATCATAATCAGCCGCGGATGTTTGTTTGGCCACTTCCTGTGCTCCCTCGCTTATAGACTGCTACATATATAACAGCTTTTACAATATTACAATTATAGCGGAGTATCGGTATTCAAACAACTACTTGCATTGAACACAATCCTTATGCTATTTTATGGATAAGGAGTTCTTAAAAAAACAAAAATTATGTTTCGTAAACTGGTATCGGGATTACCTTTTTCTCCGGCGTTAGTCGGAAGTTTGGGATTCTATGCGCGTCGATTGAAGCGCGAAGAAGCAACACGGCGACTTGGTCTTATATTTACTGCACTGGCGCTTGTCGTGCAGTCGTTTGCGGTCTTCTCACCACCTGAGCCAGCAAATGCTGCCAGTAGTAATGACATGATTTACGGAGGTATTGATAGCCGTGCGGATATTTTGCATGCCTATGATACTAACTCCCCGTTCCGTAACGTCATGAAATACGCTGGCATCACACGGAGCGAATTATCAACCACACAGCTCAAGTCCATAAACAATCTTAGTTATGGCACAGGTGCTAATGCCTGGAAGAGCTGGGGCTACAACTCTAAATTTAGTTCAGCACAAGGCGAAGTAAAGCATAGTGCGTTTGGGACAACCGTATATTCACGACCTCATCTGCTGTACAACACGACGACCTATCAAAAGACATATGGTCAAACAGTACAGGTATTCTATGGTAAATCAGCCGCACTCGGCGAGTTCGGAATCATGGTAGATTGTGGTAACTTGTTTGGGCCAAAATTACCGCTCCCGCCACCACCGCCACCAGCACCAACGGCAACATGCTCAAACTTAGATGCAGTAAAGATTTCCTATAACCGTTACCGCTTCAAAGCAAGCGCTACAGTTACCGGTGGTGCAACGATATCGAGCTATCAAATTGTTGTACGAAATGCTTCAAATGTAATTGTAAAAACCATTACCCATCCGTCAACAAGCACATCTATCGACATTCCAACTGAATACACATTCACGCCAGGGACCTACTCAGCTGTTGCAACGGTAACAACGTCAGTTGGTACAAAAACCAGTTCTGGATGCGCAGAATCCTTCACAGTCCCAACTCCTCCGACCCCAGCAAGTCCGTCAATAACGATCGACAAAAAGGTTGATGGCGTCGAGCTAAAAACCGTCAATGTAAACCAAGAATTTGTCTATCAACTCGTCGTAAAGAACACCGGGAACGTAGCCCTTGCAAACGTCAAGGTTACCGACCCTGCGCCAAAAGGTGTCACACTCATAAAAGCATCTCAGGGCACAATTAGCAGCAATGTATGGTCACATACTGTAGCTAGCCTCGGTATCGGCCAAAGCCTCACCTATACTATTACAGCCAAAGTCCCTGTCTATGTTGCTGGTCAACTGAACAACAACGCATGTGTTGATACATCAACAGTTACCGGAACCAACCCAGATGACTGTGACGATGCTGTCGTTGAGCTCCCGGTACCTGAGATAAAGGTGTGTGAACTCAGTACATTTAAGATCATTACGATCAAAGAACCAGCGTTTAACAGTAACCTACATTCTAAAAACCTTGCTGATTGTACGCGCCTCCAAGTGTGTGAGCTTTCGAGTAACACGGTCATAACCATCCGCGAAACTGCGTTCGATGCCACAAAGCACTCAAAGACGCTTACAGATTGTGAAAACATCCAAGTATGTGATCTCACGACTGGACAAGTCATAACTATCGCTCAAAACGACTTCAATGCAAACAAGCATTCAAAAGAACCATATGATTGTCAGTCATCTGTCGTCCTAACAAAGTCTTCAACGAATCTCACCCAGAATACGGATGCCACCAAGGTAACTGCTGAGGCTGGCGATCGTATCACCTTTACGCTAACAGCCGAAAACGCTGGTAAGGTCCTTGCTAACGTCGATTTTAGCGAAAACGTCACCGATACACTCGAGTATTCAACATTGAATGACAACGGTGGTGCGGCAAAAACAACCACCGCAGCAGATGGCAGTGTCCTGTCTTGGGGCATGATGAGCTTGAAACCTGGCGACAAAGTAACGCGCACATTCACTGTCAAAGTCCTTGACGAGATCCCTGCAACGGCTCGTGGCATATCAGAACCAAGCTCGTTCGACTGTATTATGACAAACACCTTTGGTAACGCGCTCAGCATTAACGTTGACTGCAATACACCAAAAGTACTCGAAGCAACCATACAGGAGCTCCCAAGCACTGGCCCTGGTGAAAATATGCTCTTCGCCGGTGTTCTCGGATCAGTAGTCACATTCTTCTACGCTCGCTCACGACAGCTTTCTAAAGAAGTCCGCCTGATACGAAAAGACTTTAACGCAGGAACATTATAGGGGGAATTATGCATAATCCAGAACGAAACAACGGACCAGAAGTTGCTATCGACGTCAGCGAAGCAGCAGCATCGCAGAGTGAGAAGCTACGTAAAGCCGAATCCTCTCTGGAAAAAAGTCCTGAGAAGTCGGGTGAAGCCCTCGTCGCAGATGCTCGTAAAGAGACCGAAGCAGCGTTCGCTAAAGAATCAGGCAAAGAACGCCGTAGTGGTGGTGAACCGTCGGCTACCCCTGCTGCGATCCGCAAAATTACCAAACGTGAAAAAGACCGTGTCTACAAGCAAACCTTAACACGCGTCCAATCTGAAATGAATGCGCCAGCTCGTGCATTTAGCAAGATTATCCACGCACCGATTGTTGAGAAAACAAGTGAAGTTGTTGGCTCGACAGCCGCCCGTCCAAACGCCCTGCTCATGGGCTCAATGATGGCACTTGTTCTCCTCTCTATCGTGTATGCAGTGGGACAGACCTATGGTTATCGATTGTCTGGCTTTGAAATGATCGCCGCATATACTACCGGTTGGGTAGTCGGGCTACTCGCTGACTACGTCAAGATCATGGCAAGTGGCCGAGCATAATCACTCGCCATATTTAAAACACCTCGCTACGTATGTGAGGTGTTTTAAATTGGAGATGTTCTATTCTTTTACAGGCTCGTCCGTTGGTGTATCACCAGGTCGGTGAATATTACCGCGAACGTCGATGAAGATTTCGTCGAGTGAATCTTCTTGGCCGTTGATATGGAGTGTGGTGTCGTCTTTTTTGACAGGAGCTGGTTCGCCGTCGATATCTGCGTGCGCTACTTTATTGAGCTCCTTCTCTAGGACGTGATGATCTTGTGCAGTTGGCTTTGATGGCGTTGCGCCAGTCACATCAAATGAGATACCCCCACCAACACCTTTTTGCTGCATCTTGGTGAGCCGATTGTCGCGGAATTCTGGTGTGTGTACAGGCTTTACAGGCGGCATTGATGCGGTAGTAGGTTGTGTATCTGTGACATGGATAGCAGCGAGGTCCTGAGTGCTCGAAGGACTGGCTTGTGGCTGTGATGGATCCTGAGTGGTTTGTTGCTTATCAGGCGGCTGAATAGGCTGAGAAGGCGCTCCTGCAGGCGTCGTAGGTGCTAGTGGTGTCGCTTTAATCTGCTGCCGCTTTGCGAGCCATTCGTCGAGGAATGATGATCCACCGGCACTCGCTGCACCGGGTTTCGGACTTGTTGAGCTTTGACCACTGCCACCGCCCAAAAGATCCTTGCGGCGCTGATCTCGTGCGTCGTCACCTGCTCTGAGGCGAGCAAAGATTTCACGCTCTGCTTCAGCACGAGGTCGACCGAATTTAGCAGCAGACAGTCGCTTTAGTGCATTTGATAGCTGTGGGTTCGGCGTACCGAGTGGTGGAATCAGTGACATGCTAAACGGTGATGATGGCACGTTGTTGATCATGACACTGGCAATCGTTTCATAATTTGGCAGCCGAGTCAGATCTTCTGCGTCAAATGTCGGTGCAAAACGCTTCACCATGAGCTCTGCGTCAGTCGTACCGATGCGCCCGGAGATAACCGTACCAACGTTACCGATGATTGCTTCACGTATTTTATCTGTCAGCTGCGTCATGAACTGGTTCGCAAGGATCAAGTTCAGGCGATACTTACGAGCCTCAGACAAAATCGACTCGAAGCTGTCAGTGGCAAAGTTTTGGAACTCATCAACATACAGCGCAAAGTCTTCACGTTGGTCTTCTGGAACATCAGCTCGCCCCATAGCTGCTGCTTGAAATTTCATGACAAAGATCATACCGAGGAGCTGCGAGTTCAATTCACCAGTCTTACCTTTACTGAGGTTCACAAGTAGAATCTTTTTGTTATCCATAATGTCACGCAAATTAAAGCCAGATTTGGTCTGACCAATAGTATTTCGCATCATTTCATTACTCAGGAATGCACCAAACTTACTGACAAACCACCCGAGGACCTCAGACTTATGGTAATCACTCGTCTGCGCCATCTCTTTATTCCAAAAATCAAGCACAGTTTGATCTGTTACGTACTTGAGCTTTTCTTTTGCAAACTCATTATCATTAAAGACCTGTGGAATATCGATAAAGCTCGAACCTTTGGGGTCAGCCATGATTGTCAGCGCAGCGTTACGGAACCAATGTTCGTATCGTGGTCCGATGATACCGGTGTGACCCGGGTCATAGAGCCGGTACAGCATAGCAATCGCCTCTTGTACCAAGAAGTCTCGTTGGTCAGGAGTATCGAACTCAAAGAGATTGAGACCGACTGGATTCGCCATATCGCCTGGATTAAAGTAGATGACGTCCTCGACGCGCTCTTTCGGTACCATTCCCATCAGTGCTTCTGCTGAGTCACCGTGCGGGTCGATAAACGCAAACCCTTTGCCGTCCAACATATCTTGTAATGCTAGGTTTTCCAGGAGTTTTGATTTACCAGTACCAGTCTGTCCAATGATGTACGTATGTCTACGTCGATCATTCGTACCAAGTCTGATCTCCTTTTTTGCACCACGGAAGACGTTGTAACCGAGCAAGAAGCCTTCATCGAGCACCTGGTGTGGACCATCAACTTGCTTGGTCGATTGACGCTGTAATTGTGAGGTTGGGATGTTCTTTTGATCTGGTAGATGAAAAAGTGTTGCCATTTCTACACTATTTAAAATCGACTGTTTTAAGTCTTGAGGAAAGAATCGGAAGATAAACGCTGTTGCAAATTGCTCAACGTTTTTTGTCGTCGTAAACTTAAAGCCGTTTTTGCCAGGTGCATCAAATAGTGAGAAGCTCGCAACAACATTTTTCATCAGTGCTTGGGACCGAGCTGAGATATTTGATGACGCAATCACCCGTACTAATACTTCGTAGCCTGGGTGCCTCGTCTTATCTTCGATCGCATCAACCGTTGCTTGCTCCATGCTACTCAGTTGCTTGTCCTCAGGTTTTACTTCTTTTGCTTCCGGAGTTTTCCATAACGCTTCCAGTAAGTCCATTGGAGCAGCTCCGATGCCACTGGATTTTTTACCTTTATCCTTACGGATCTTGTTTGCAGTACTGATAGCATTCTTTTCCCAGCCATCAGGTGCTGGTCGGAACAATATCTGAATACCCACACCATCTTCACGTCCTGCACCAGATAGAGCATTTAGGAGAGCCCGCATAACATCGCGTTTACTATCCTGATATGTGGCGATCGGGTACGCATAATTCTTTTTGAGCGTAAATTCACCGCCGATAGTTCCGCTAATTTTGCCAACTTTACTAAAAAGGTTGTGTTCTTCTACTTCCTCGAGCCTTGCAGCTGGGTAGGCTGCTGCAACAGCCTGCTGGACAACATCTACCAGTACATGCGGCACTGCAACGTAATAATGCACGAGGCCTTTGCTAGCAATAATTTCAAATGCAATATGCCGCTGGCCATAGACTTTTGATTTAAAACCGCTCGTCGCAGTACTTGCAATGATGTTATACATCACCTGTGCTTGAGATAAGGCCTCATCAGTTATATCTCGTTCGTCACGTCCACTAGCAGCAATATCGTCACCTGGTGGTGGCAAATGTATAAGAAACGGTACCATTTTGAGCCCACGCTCGTAATTCTTCGCTTCGCGGAGGATTTTACTGTACTGGCTATAGGCAATTGCAACGATCCCTCCGATAACCACACCAGCAACGATAACACCAAAAAATATCTCACCCACCTCTAGTTACTCCTCTTTCGGCACTTTTATAACCTTGCCATAGCGCTTGCTCAAATAATCTGCTTGCAACTGCCGAACTGCCTGCTCCTGCGAATACGGATCGTGTTTGGTATCAGAAATAATCTTCTTTGCCTTCTCTACCCACTCCTTTTCGATGAGATCTTCGTCTGCGGCTACCGCAGGGCTCGTCGTTATCGGAACTTGTTGCGTGTCATCCTGGTGTACTGGTGCCTGCGTTGGTAATTGGATGACTGGCATAGGTGGTGGTGTATCACCCGCACCTGCCCCGCTACGTTGCTCACCTGGTGCTGGACGTTCAGCTCCATGCTGTGGCTCCGGGACATGTTCAATAGTACGTCGTGGCGCTTCTGGCACGCGCGGAATTGACGGTCCCGTCTCCGGTGAACCATGTGGTGATGGCAGTGTTGGCTCCATACCAAAAGTATACCACGGTCACCACTGATGCGCCTATGCTTAGCAGCTTATGGTTACGTACGTTTTACAATATAAAAAACGACCAGAGTCGTCAGTACACCAACAAGCACAATGTCAAATGGTTTAACCTGTTGTAGTGATTGCATCGCTAGTAGTATAACAGGGACAAATGCCAGTGCACTGGCAATATAGTATGCCCGTTGATGTGGCATTCTTCCTGGTCGTACTCGTTGCGCACCGAACTGAAATTTATGTAGCAATTCATGCAACACGATATAAAAGACACTTGCAAAAAAAGCGTATAACAACAAAAAAACGAGCAATATGCTCGCAACGTTTTTGGTTGGATCAGTAACATTGATAACGACAAAAAGTAGTACTATGCTCACTAACGGTAGCACTCGTACAATTTGGGTGAAGGTATTTCCCATACCAATCACTATACAACAGCTAGTAAAAAGAGCGTGCCTGCGCGGTACATCATATGTTACGGTGGCGACATCCGCCACTAAAAGTAAATAAAAGGGCGCGTGCCACGTGTAACGACGTATCGCGCGAGGCGATTTGACCGCTTCACCTCCTGTGCGCCGGTAAGGCGACAAGGGGTATATGATGCGATCCTTCGCGGAGTTCGCTGTGCGTTTACTCTCGCAAACACAAGTATCACTCTACGCGGATTTGGTATTGTATGGCAGCAACTTGGTGCAGACGACTCATATGAAGATCATGCAAGTCGCTGCGAAAGACACTGCCGGTTCAATACCAAATGTGTCGTTTTGTTGAATTGTAAAAGGTGCGTTTTTTGCTTTTTTGTTTTTCTAAAGCTTGCCTCTATTTATAGCATAGCCATTATGATTGGTCAATACATTTATGCACTATTATTGTTGTAATATTATACTTTTTACTGCAATTGAACTATTAATCTATTCAGAATGATGTAATTTTTGTATAAATTTTATTGTTTTATTTACACTAATTATCGAGTAGTCTGTCGGTATACCCGGCCGCAACGAGCCGTGTGTAGGCTGCGCGGACGTGTGTGGGGACTGGCTGTTGAGATTGATAGCCTAGCTCAGGATATGCAATGATTCTGTTCATCCCCCCGACCATGAGATTGATGGTTCGCTCACGTAAATGGACCTCATTCATGTACTCATTAAAATCGATTCGTGGTGAAGTGACTGTGAATCGTGCATCTTTGTCCGGCCACTGGGCTTCAAATGTTGCGATTGCTCGACGCTCCATATAGGTTTTAGTAACTAGCTGGATCGTCAATGGCATTGGTGTATCGCGGCTTTGGAGTAGCGAAAAGCTGTATTGGGCGTTTTGCCCGGTATTTTGGGCCTTTTTTTCAAGTAATATAGGTTTATGGTAGCCTGCTTGCACCATCACGGCAGCAAAATGCTCAGCTTCAGTCGGTTCTGCCCATAGTGCCGCTATCTCATTATGTGATGATCTACCGCCACTCACTACTACATACCAATAATGGAACTGCTGCGCCAGCTGAGCAGCATAGCTAGCAACTCGATCGTCTCGCCCGCCCAAGACTAACAAGCAATCTGCTTTGGCAGGTGCCTGATGCATCTGCATATACTGCCATAAAATCTTTGTGTCTTGTTCTACGAGCTCATGCATGTACATATAGTACACCCAGCAATGCCTGAACAACAGGAGCACAATGAATTTGGGTTATCCACAAGACTTTTCCACATGTTAAAAATGTGTGAAAAAAGCGTTGACATGAGCGTTTTGAAGCAGTATATTAAGAGGTAGCTTATGAGT
>JBDSLH010000025.1:0-12545 GCA_039916485.1 Saccharimonadales bacterium (SeqCode)
TGAGCTTGAAAAGATTGAAAAACCAAGCTTTTGGATCGATAAAGAATCTGCATCCCAACTCGGGTTATCCCACGCGAAACAGTATGAGAAATACAAAGCCAAAAACATACGGATATCACATGGTAAAGATGCTGATAGTCACGGTCGTTTGCTCGTGGATACAAGTGGGCTTAGTTTGGGCTACGAGGAAAATCAATTATTTAAAGGTGTAGCGTTTCAGCTTCGTGAATCTGGTCGCGTGGAGCTACGAGGTCGCAACGGCGCCGGTAAAACGACACTCATTAAAGCATTGATCGCAACCGTGCATTCTCGTCCGTTTGATCCTATCATCTGCTTTGATGGCACCATCGAAGTTGATCCAAAAGTCAGGATTGGCGTGTACGAGCAAGAGATCAGTCCTAATTTATTTGATAAAACTCTCTACCAAGCAATAGAAACAATATATTTAGCCCGAAAGCTATCTATTTCTGATACTAAAATCCGTCAGTTGATGAGCGACTATTTGTTTGAGCAGACAGATGGCCATCAGCCAGTAAAAAGTTTGAGCGGTGGTCAAAAAGCCAGACTGCAATTAATCGATATGCTTGCCAATGGGCCTAACCTACTGATACTTGATGAGCCAACAAATCACCTTGACCTACCAAGCATTGAGGAATTAGAAACTGCACTTGGTCGTTATCATGGAGCTATACTATATGTCTCGCATGATAGTTATTTTCAAGACGCATTAGCGGGAACAGTTGTATCTATCGGTGCCTAGTTGGCAGTGCCCGATATACATTTAAATATTTTTAATATGTCCTGAGAGACCCTAACAATTACTATGAAAAAATACTGATTCTATGTGGTTGTTACGGAAACTCATCTCTGTTATACTAATAGAAAGATATGGGTAATAACAAAAAATTGATTGTTACGAATTGTAACATGAGCGACGTCTCATGATTCATTTATTTGCGTCAACGGAAGGCGGGATTCCACTTGCGGCTGAACAGGTATTTAATATCCTTGGACTTCATGTAACAAACTCGATGGTATTTGGCCTGCTTATTGCCATTATCGTTCTAGTACTATTCACTGCTGCTGCCCGTCGATCCCAAGCGCGTCCAGAGTCAAAATTCGCATTTGCTATTGAGACTGTAGTTGAGCTTATTCTTGATCTCGGTGAAGATAACCTAGGTTCACGCGAAAAAGCCATCCGATTTATGCCTCTGTTACTCACCCTGTTTGTTTTTATCCTTTTCAGTAACTTGTTTGCCCTTGTTCCTGGCGTCGGCACGATCAACATTGCCACTCCAGAGGGTCAAACACCTCTCCTACGTGCATTTACTGCCGATCTAAATGCAACTGTTGCTATGGCAATACTGACTATAGGTACTATCCAAGTCGTTGCTATACGTGAACTTGGTATCAAAAAACATCTCCAGCACTACTTTACGAACAAACCATTTAACCCAATGAACATATTTATTGGCGTTATAGAAGTAATGGGTGAGTTTATCCGTATCCTTACACTAAGTATGCGTTTGTTCGGTGTTATATATGCTGGTGAAGTGTTGATACATGTTGTTGGTGAGCTTGCAGGTAATTTCGGCTGGGCTGCGACCTTCCCTGTTTATATCCTTGAAATTTTCTTCGGTGTTATCCAGGCATACATTTTCATGATGCTAAGTATGGTCTACTTAGGCATCGCTACCAATTCTGAAGACCACTCTGAACCTGATCACTCGGACGTTCCTATAACTAGAGCGGGTGAAGCAAAAGCATAAGAAAGTAAATAAGGAGAATATAAAATGGAAGCATCCCCAGAACTCATCAAAGGTTTGACAATTGCATTCGGTGCGATTGGACCTGCAATTGGTGTTGGTATGATCGGAGCAAGCGCAGTCAAATCAGTCGGACGTAACCCTGAAGCACAAGGTAAGATCTTGCCAACCGCATTCATTATGGCCGGTCTTGTTGACGCCGTACTCGCGTTCGTACTCTTAATTGTGTTTACAACGTAAAGCAAGGAGTAACACATGACGTTTTTGTCACAATTTGCAGCTGAAGCAGCGACACAAGAAAGTGCCGGTGGTCTTGCTGCGCTTGGCCTCAACGTGCAAAGTTTCTTATTCCAGCTGATTACATTTGTCTTAGTACTTTTGCTTCTACGCAAATACGTATATGGCAAACTTGTGGACACACTCGAAACTCGCCGGTTGGCAGTTATTGAGAGTCTAGACAACGCTAAAGAAGCAGCCAAAGAGCTTGAAAAAACCAATGAGAAAACTGTCGAAATTATGCAACAAGCACAAAAAGACGCAGCAGATATCATCACCCTGGCTCGTACTGAGGCAACAAAGGTTGTGGATGACGCAGAATCTAAAGCTAAGAAACGAGCCGAGCACTTAATCGAACAAGCCGAGAGCCGATTACAGCAGGATATTACGAAAGCTCGTGATGACTTACGAAAAGAAATGATGAGTCTTGTTGCCGATGCAACGTCAAGAATCCTTGACGAAAAAGTTGATACTGCCGCTGATAAGAAATTGATCGAGCGTGCTATCGAGGAGGCGAACTAGTGGCTAATGCACTAACTCGGCGAGCTGTCGCTCGCTACGTTGCAGAACAACTCATCAGCAATGCTGATACTAGTGCTGTTATGCAACAACTTGCTGCTTATTTGATCGACAATGGCAAAATCAAACAAACTGCAAGCTATGTTACTGATATAGAAACAGAACTTGCCGTTCACGGTGTTGTTGTAGCGGACGTGACGACTGCTCGCCCTCTAGGGGATATGAATGACTCATTGCGCCGTAGCATTGAACAGCTCATATCTACTCAGACGGGTGGTCGTCACGTAGCGCTTCGTGAGCATATTGATAAAGATATTATTGGTGGCATTATCATACGGACTGCCGGCAAAGAATACGATCGTTCATTAAAAGGTGCTGTCCGAGCACTCAGAAGTGTCTAACAAAGGAGAATTATGGCTACTATAGATGTAAAATCACTGTCCAAAGACCTCGAAGCCGCCATTGCAAACATGCAAGTTAGTTCAGATTCAAAAGAAACTGGACTTGTTACTCGCGTCGGTGACGGTGTGGCGTGGATCTACGGACTTTCAACAGCTGGTTACGCCGAAGTAATCAGCATCGAAACAGAACAAGGTGTGGTCGAAGCATTCGTGCTCAACCTCATGGAAGATGAAATTGGTGCGGTACTACTCGGCGATGATCAGCACGTAAAGGCTGGCCAAAAAGTTACATTAAGTGGCAACAGACTGCGTGTTCCTACCGGGGAAGCACTACTTGGTCGTGTTGTTGATCCACTTGGTCGTCCTATTGATGGCAAAGGTGAAATCAAAACGAAGACTTTTGGTAGCATCGAAAACCCGGCTCCGGGTGTTAAGGACCGAAAAAGTGTCCATGAGCCGCTCATGACCGGACTTATGGCTATTGATACTATGGTCCCAATCGGTCGTGGTCAGCGTGAGCTTATCATCGGTGACCGCCAGACTGGTAAGACCGCTATTGCTGTCGATACTATGATCAACCAAGGTCGTCAGAAAACTGGCGTTGTTAACGTCTATGTCGCTATCGGCCAAAAGCTTAGTAAAGTTGCTCGACTCGTCGACCGACTGACAGAAGAAGGCGTCATGGATCAAACCATCGTCGTCGCGACTGGTCCGAGTGACCCGGCTTCCCTACTCTATCTTGCTCCATACGCAGGAGCTGCTATGGGTGAGTATTTCCGTGACAATAAAGGCCATGCGCTGATCATCTATGATGACCTCACGAAACACGCTGCTGCATATCGCCAAATGTCGTTACTACTTCGACGTCCACCAGGCCGTGAAGCATATCCTGGTGATGTCTTTTACCTCCACTCCCGACTGCTTGAACGTGCTGCAAAATTGAGCGACGAGCTCGGTGCTGGCTCTCTGACCGCATTGCCTATCATTGAGACACAAGCTGGTGACATTTCGGCATATATCCCGACAAACGTTATCTCGATTACTGATGGTCAGATTTTCCTCGAGACTGATCTCTTTTACCAAGGTATTCGACCAGCTATTTCTGTCGGTCTATCTGTTTCTCGTGTTGGTGGCTCTGCGCATACCAAAGCAGTTAAATCAGCCAGTGGTTCACTTCGTTTGAACCTCGCACAATATCGTGAGCTTGCAGCGTTTGCACAATTCGGGTCAGATCTGGACAAAGAAACCCAGAGTCGTTTGGCTCGGGGTGTTCGACTAACCGAGCTCCTGAAGCAAGCACAGTACCAACCAATGAGCGTGTGGGAGCAAACAGCAGTTCTTATGGCTGCCGAAGGCGGACATTTTGACGATGTGCCAGTGGAGAAAGTAAACGATGCAAAGGCCGCGTTACTGACATCACTCTGGAAAGATCACAAAGAAACAATGCGCACACTCAATAAGGGTGACAAGCCAACTGATGAGATGGTAAAAAGTATTGAAAAATCTGCTGATAAGACAATGAAAGGTTTCACTAAGTAATGCCTAGCACACGACAATTAAAGTCGCGTATACGATCTGTTAAATCAAATAAACAGATTACGAAAGCTATGGAGTTAGTAGCTGCGAGTAAACTTCGTCGTGCGCAAGAATCAACCAAAGCTTCAGAGGCGTATGCAAATGCTGCTCGTGAACTGCTGACACAATTGGGTCTGAAAACCGATGTGCAGCAAAATGTGTTTTACCGTCGACGCGATGTAAAAAGTCGTATCGTCATCTTGCTTACAAGTGATCGAGGACTAGCTGGTGCGTTCAACACCAATGCTATCAAGCAATTTATCGCACTTGTTGAACAAGACAGAAAATCCGGTATTTCAACCAAAGTACTTTGTGTCGGTCGCAAGGGTGCACAATTTGTTTCTAAACTCAAAGATGTTGAAGTCACCGGTGTATATGCCGGACTTCCTGAGAAAGTTACAGCAAGTACAATCAGGCCGATCTTGGTTGCGGCAGTTGATCATTATCTCGAGGAAGACGTCGATGCAGTCGATGTCATCACAACCAAGTTCGTAAACAGCTTTGTCCAGACAGCGGTGACAGTACCGTTGCTCCCTGCGGTATTTGAAGCAGCCGAAGTATCGCGAGATATCCAACAATCATATTTTGAGCCAAGTCTCGAGGAAGTGCTTGATGGTGCGACAATTCGCTTGCTTGAAGCACAGCTCTATCAAGCATTACTTGATGCTCGTGCATCTGAGCACAGCATGCGACGCGTTGCCATGAAAAACGCCACCGACAATGCGTCGGATCTTGTCGATGACTTAACACTTGAGATGAACAAAGCACGTCAAGGTGCGATTACACAAGAATTATCAGAAATAAGTGCTGGTGTAGAGGCACTGAAATAAGGAGAATATGATGAGTAAGACTATTGAATCAACAGGAAAAATTATTCAGGTCGTTGGTGTGGTTGTCGACGTTGAATTCGACAAAGGTAGCATGCCAGCAATTTATGATGCGCTACATATCGCACGTGACAAAGAAACACTCGTGCTCGAGGTTGCTCAGCACTTGAGTGAGACAAGCATCCGTGCAATTGCACTGAGCACTACTGATGGGTTGAAGCGTGGCGAGGCTGTTGTTGCAACAGGAGCGCCGATTACGGTCCCTGTTGGGGCTGCAACGAGTGGTCGGATGTTTAACGTTGTTGGTGATCCTATCGATGGTAAACCAGCTCCGAAAAATGTCAAAACTGCTCCTATTCACAGACAACCACCTGCTTTTACCGACCAATCAGGTAAAACAGAAATTTTAGAAACAGGCATCAAGGTCATCGACCTTATCGCACCTATTTCTAAGGGTGGTAAAGTTGGGCTCTTTGGTGGAGCGGGTGTCGGTAAAACAGTCCTTATCCAGGAGCTGATCAACAACATCGCAAAATTTCACTCCGGTAACTCAGTATTCGCGGGCGTTGGTGAGCGAACACGTGAAGGAAATGACCTCTATCATGAGATGGAAGAATCAGGTGTGCTCGATAAGACGTCACTTGTCTTTGGTCAGATGAATGAACCACCCGGTGCACGTCTCCGTGTTGCATTAACGGGCCTGACAATGGCTGAGACATTCCGTGACGAAGGAAAAGATGTCCTGCTCTTTATCGACAATATCTTCAGATTTACTCAAGCCGGTTCTGAGGTCTCCGCGCTACTTGGTCGCCTACCGAGTGCGGTAGGTTATCAGCCAAACTTGCAGCAAGAAATGGGTGCGCTCCAAGAGCGAATCACCAGTACAAAGAAAGGTTCTGTCACATCTGTACAGGCCGTCTATGTCCCTGCTGATGACTTGACAGACCCAGCACCAGCTGCGACTTTCGCTCACCTTGACTCAACAATTTCATTGAACCGATCACTTACTGAGATTGGTATCTACCCGGCAGTTGACCCACTCGAGAGTAGTTCAACAATGCTTGACCCCGAAGTTGTTGGTGAAGAACACTATAACGTTGCTCGTGAAGTTCAACGAATCCTCCAGCGATACAAAGATTTGCAAGATATTATTGCGATCATGGGTCTAGAAGAACTTTCAGATGATGACAAGCTAACGGTTGCTCGCGCACGTAAGATTCAACGGTTCTTTTCACAGCCATTTTACGTTGCGGAGCAGTTTACCGGTAACGATGGCCAATACGTCAAACTGGAAGACACCATAAAAGGCTTCCGAGAAATCCTCGATGGCAAACATGACGACAAGAGTGAAACTGCCTTCTACATGAAGGGCTCGATCAGCGAGGTCAAATAATGCAGTTAGTGCTCATTACACTTGATGGAGTCAAAGCAAGTGAAGATGTCTATGAGGTCCTCGTGCCGACTCCTGACGGCGTCATAGCTGTATTCCCTGGCCACGAACGTATCGTAACACTTGCTGTAAATGGTGTGATCTCAGTGCGTCACAAAAAAAGTGATCCTGATACTCAAATGGAACATTATGCAACATTTGGTGGAGTTGTAGAGATCAGTCCGACGAAGTTGCGGATACTTGTCGATGCCGCGGACACTGCAGATGAAATCGTCGAAGAAGAAGCAAAAGCTGCTTATGATCGTGCGGTCAAGATGCGAGAAAGTGTCAAAGACCTCCAAGAACTCGAAAAAGCCAGAGCAGAGATCGACCGATATGCTGTCCGTCTCAAAGTTGCTGGTTTACGAAGACACAAACGATAGAATAATACGGTGAAACTATAATGTCCGTAAAAACTAAAATTCTCAGTCGAGTAGGACTTGGATATGGCGAAGGCGGCATAGCTGTTTGCGAATGACTTAGATAAAGTGGGCTAGGTAGTAGTGCCCGGGGTGTCGTCGGACCAAAGCTGTCGCTTTAATACGTCTCCGCCGAGCACTACTACGTAACTTAAATATGTTCCTAGTTGAAAGCGCTGTCAATCAAGATTCGCGCTTCGTTTGTTGAGTGTGTATTCATGAGTTCTGTGCGCAAATCGCTGGCGTTATCAAAATCTCGGACGTATATCTTAAAAAAACGCTTTAGTGTATCATACGGTCTTGTTGTATGTTGTTGGTACTGATCATAGAGATCTAAATGCTTCTGTAGTAGGCTAAGCCTCTCGTCTTTAGTACGTTCTTGCCCTGAATTTGATGCAAATGCATATGGATTATGGAACACTCCTCGACCGATCATAACGCCGTCTAGTTTGTGTTTTGCAATGAGCAATTCACCATGTTCACGATCTTCGATATCACCATTTGCTACTATCAGTGTATCTGGTGCGATCTGATCTCGAAGCTTTACTATGTCATCCATGATTTCCCAATGGGCGGGTACCTTGCTCATTTCTTTTTTTGTACGCAGATGTACAGTGAGAGCGGCGATGTCCTGCTCGAGCACGATTCGTAACCATGTCGACCATTCATCTACAGATGTGTATCCGATACGGGTTTTGACACTGACCGGCAGGCCTGCAGTTTTTGCTGCTTTGATAGCCGCTATAGCTACTTCGGGCTTTCTGATCAGTGCCGAGCCACCACTTTTAATAGCGCTTTTTACTGGGCAGCCCATGTTGATGTCGATGCCATCAAACCCTAACTTTTTGCAATGTGCAGCGAGTTGTTCCATATCGCCTGGCTCTCCGCCCCATATCTGAGCTATGATTGGCTTTTCATCATCAGTTTTATAGAGCCGTCCGCGAATAGCTTTCTCGCCGGCATGTACCCAGCCAGTCGCGTTTGTAAATTCTGTATACCATAGATCTGGAGCGCCCGCTTTCGCGATGACATGACGAAACACAACATCAGTTACCGCTTCCATCGGCGCAAGTATCATAAATGGTTTTGGGAGTGTGTCCCATACAGATTTATTATTCATACAGTGTGATATTATCTCATATTTTAAGCTTTAGTTCTACATGTCGTCAGGCATGAAGAAGGCCACTGCATCAGTGGCCTTGGGGTGAAACCGTGGTTCTGTCCGCTCAAAACGGATGAAGCTCAGCGGCTCAGGATTTCGAGGAGATGACCCCCACCACCGTTGGGTGGGGGTCCGTGCGTTTTTGCTTGCACGACGGCTAACTGACCGTAATCTCCTCCAGGAACATGCGGGTCTCACGGTGGGGGGAACCGGATTCGCACGGTGCTGGGACACATAATACGAGGGTCAACATCGTATTACCCTGTGATTATAGCCTGCGCTCTATACCCAGAAGTCGAGTTCAACGCTAGCTACGCGCTCCCCGCTTGTTGCAGTCCGAGTGATGACCTGTGCCGTTGCATCCTCCTCTGCCGAGGTAGCAGGTGCCGGTTCCACCTTGTGATTTGCGTGACTTACCGCCACACCTTGGACAACATCCAGGACATTCGTCGGATGCCACCTGTAGCTCCTATGGTACTTTACGACAGCCCTGGTAGCCGTCGAGACTGTAAGCTATTCTGTCATATTACTAGCTATTTTGCAAGAGATCGCGTTCGAAGTCTCGTATACCTGTGAGCGATTCGTGGTAACTAGTATCGAGTTCAAAATTCATAGACTGTATACGTGCCCATACAGCCTGAAGTAGTTGTGAAAATTCGGCAATTTTCTCGCTGTCATAGGTATAATCAAGTTTAATTATGGCGCCTGTGTTGTCAGGTTCAACAAATGTTAGGCGTCCACCTGTCACTGTATAGCCAATAAACTGAGTGGAGCCTTCAATTAGGAGCTTATACATCATGAGCTGCTGCTCGTAGTGGTGCAGTTTGATCTTTTCGTAATCGGTTTTGCCGAACCACTTAGCTGATGGCTTGCCTGTTTTATAGTCAGTAATGAAAATAGTTTTTTCTTTATCGTCGATATCAAGGAGATCTATCGCGCCGGTGATGCGAGCTTGACCTATCATGATGTCTTCGCCTGAAAATGATCGCTCTACAACTTGACCCTGAGTAAATGTGTCGTATTCGCTGTCAAGAAACACAGTTAGAGTATCTGCACCGCGTTTTGAGTAGAGGGTTTGTTCATGAGGACTAAGTTGCGAATCTTCGAGAAGTGACTCAAAGTCATTGAGTATGTCTTCGAGAGGTCGCTTTTTGCCCGTTGTCTGCATATGAGTATGCGCTCGCTGCAATGTCGCGTGGATTGCGGACCCAAACGCTGCGCTCGGACTCATTGCCTGTGGAAATCGGAGTAAGTTTTGTAGCAAGAATAGCTCCGGACCACCACGGGGGACGTTAAGGAAGTTATTGAGATGGGTAGCGCTGAGTTTGTAACGCTCCAAGAGCGGTTGTAGGACTCGTTCTTTCGTGGATAGCGTAACATCAAGCACGCTGCCTCTCCAGTCAGTTGTAATCGCTTGTATGGTGTCTTGGGCTGTTGTCTCGTGGTTGATAGTCGGCATAGCATCAGAGATTGCAGCAATCGGTAGAGTTTCTTTACCGGAGTCGAGCGTCGAGTAATTCATATATAGTAGTGAATCTCTCGCCCGTGTAGCCGCGACAAACAGCAGTCGCAGTCGTTCATCACCACTATCCCCTGCTGGTGCGAGCGGCATATTTGATGGGAACTGAATGTTCCGACTACGGCTCCGTGCGCTATCTCCCCATACACTATCGACTGCATCGATGATATACACTTCATCAAATTCCATGCCCTTGCTTTTATGAGCGGTGAGTAGTGTTATGGCTGTTTCATCGTGATCAATATCAGTCGTTGCTTGCATCCGTATGCCTGCGTTCCTATGCATATCGATAAAATGAATAAAATCTTGTAGCTTTGGTTGCTCTGTACCACGGTAGTCACGAATCTTGTTGCGGAATTGCTGCAGAGTCCTGAGCCAGACTATGTACTGCGTTGGACGTGTATCCAAGCTTTCACTCGGGAAAAAGTACGCACGAAGTGGCGATATGAAGTCTTCTTCGACCATCTGCTCGCTCGTCAAGGTGTCATCTTGAGCGACATCTGCACCTTGTTGATCAACGACTCCAAATAGCTGATCTAACATCCGCTCTAGGAATAGCTGTTGAGACATATGAGCCATGACTATTAGCCATTCGGCAATTTCTTGCAGCCTCCCATCCTCTTCGAGCATAATTTCGATCCAATACGTCCGACGTTTATGTGCATCGACGCCAAGTTGCCACAGTACTGCTGGCTTGATTCCCCATGCAGGATGAGCAAGAAGCTCAGGCAATAACGCGTTTGCTTGATCATAATCCCCCTGTGCCATCAGGAGTACAATACGCGAAACATGCTCAAGTTGCTGCATTGGCTCACTATCCAAACAGTTTTCTTGGAGTTCATATCTCAGGGGCACGCCTGCTGTTTGTAAGTGCGGAAGTAGCGCAAGAAGATGACGGTGGTTACGTGCAATGATTGCCCGAGATCGTGTCGCATCTTTTTTGTATGCAGCAGTTATTGTAGCGGCCAGGTTATGACGAGCTGTCGACTCGTCACCGTACGTGTCGATATGTGGATCAGAATCAGCGTTACTCTTGTAATGAGCGGTGAGGGTTTTATCGACAGAATCAAGTGAATGAACTAAGCGTTCCGAGATCTGCCCGGAAATATGCTCAGCGGACTTTAGTATTGCCGAAGTCGACCGATAGTTATCGGTGAGCGTCACAACCTTAACATCAGAATATAGTTTATTAAAATCGAGAATATTGCTCATATCAGCACCCTGGAATCGATAGATGGCTTGGTCATCGTCTCCCACAACGAGTACGTTTGGAGACTGTTCTTGGCTCGGATGATTGGTGAGATTCCAGAGAAGGCGCATTTGTGCTTCGTTTGTATCCTGAAACTCATCGACCATGATGTACTGATAGGACTCTTGGAGCTCATACCGTAGCTCATCAAATACCTCCATGCCATGAACGACACGCAGGATCATGTCGTCATAGTCGTATAATGATCTATCTTGCATCGCAACTAAGTATTCGTAATATAACTGCGTCGCAGCACGGAGTTTACGAGAACGCTGCACGTCCTTGAGGGCTTGCTGTGCTTTGTCATTTTTGTATAGAAACTCTTTTTTCCACGCAGTAATAGGTTTTTGTGAGTCATTTTCGAGCGCAGATGTTAGCGCATTACTAAGTGAAGATCGGATGTGATCGCGCAGAGGGGTGTATCCTATCAGATCATATGTTTCCTCTGTATATTCATCATTTTTTTGTATCAATGATTCAACAACAGGAAATATTTTTTTAGTGACGGTTTGTGCAAACGTTTCATTGATTGTCGGCTGAATCCAGTCACAAAATGCATCGTTCCTATCTAGAATCGACGTAATCTCATCCGGAGTATATCCGCTGCGCTTCATTTCTGAGATAGTTTGCCGTATGTCCCCTAAGTATGTAAATTCACCATTCATGGTGCTTGCAAGTGGATTGTCATGTGGCAATTTTTGCAGTAGCTCACTCAGGATCTCGTGAGAGCTGAGTTCATCAGCTGGTTTAAAATGCGCCCCATGGTAAAAATATTGGCTATGTCGGTTGATGACTTCGCTACCAAAACTATGAAACGTCTGAACTGCTACCTTGTAGCCCTCTTTACCCATGAGTCCAACCAATCGCTGCCGCATGTTTGTGGCAGCGCTGTCAGTAAACGTGAGACAGAGTATTGATCCAGGTAGTGAGTCAGTCTTTTTGAGTATATTAGCGACACGCACGCTAAGTAGCTCCGTTTTACCGGTGCCAGGGCCGGCGACGACCATGACTGGCCCATCGATGGTATCGACTGCCTGCTTTTGACGCTCATTGAGCGCACTGTACCTCTGTGTAAAATCCATTACCTACTAGTATACAGATTAATCTCATTGCATGCTTTAAGACATAAAAAAGACCACCGAAGTGGTTGGGTCGCCCTCGGCGGTTCTGATCAACGAGAGATCAAAACCGCCGAGGACTGGCGAGATACATATCCTAAGAGCCTACCTTAGGTGGGAGCGATGTCGTGTGCGCGCCTAGGGCGCTATCGACTTTGTCCGAATGACCGGACTTCTTAGAGGCGTTCGTCACACCCCTATTTTGCGGCACCTGTGCCGCGAGTCCACCATTTGTCCCGGGCCGCCGATGTGCCGAGGATGCCCTGGTGGGACTCTGAGGGTGAC
>JBDSLH010000026.1:0-54560 GCA_039916485.1 Saccharimonadales bacterium (SeqCode)
AACACGCAAAAACGCCCGCCAATGGCGTGCGTGTATAATACCCCGACCTTATTCAATCTTCATTACCCACAATTATAAGCATCTGACAACCATAAGTCAAGATGTTTAGCTAAATAGGCTGATCACATAGAGGCAAAGCCTCTTCGCCTACCACAAAGGCAGAGTTGACATAGTGTTTTGAGGATTGAAAAAAAGGATTAATTAAAGGCATATCATCGATAGCACTTACATTCATGGTCTCTTTGACGTCTAATTGTACCCAGGTAACACTCTCTCCTGGTTCAGTCACCTCGGGCATGTTTTGTGTACAAAAAGCTTCTAAAACCGCGCCATCATCCACCTTCTTTCCCCCATATGTACCAGACGGCTTTTCGGACATAATCACTGCATTTTTATCTTGAATTTCAACATTTTTAACACAATCTAAACGTACTACAACGACTTTTTCACCGTATTGCCCTACAAATATCTTCTTGTCGGCATTATCGCAAAAATTGACTTTTGTCTAGTGCTAGCTCTTAGTAACGATCGTGTCCACCACACCGTAGGCCACTGCTTCTTTTGCGTTCATCCAGAAGTCTCGTTCCATATCAGCCTTAACTTTTGCTAGTTTCTGTCCTGTATTTTTAGCTGTGATTTCTGTAAGTAGTTCTTTAATCCGAATAGACTCTTTCAAACTAATTTCTTGATCAGTCACTCTACCTTGTGTTCCGCTAGATGGTTGATGAATCATGACTCTTGAATTTGGTAGCATATATCGCTTACCTTTGGCACCACTACTCAGGAGAAATGCTCCCATGCTTGCCTGCAACCCTATGCCGTATGTTGCAACGTCAGGTTTGATAAAGTTCATGGTGTCATATATAGCGAGCCCATCACTAACGCTTCCACCAGGACTATTTATATATAGTGCTATATCCTTTTTGGGATCTTCATATGCGAGATGGAGAAGTTGAGCAACCACGATGTTTGCTGTATGTTCGTTAACTTCCTCACCGAGGAATATGATGCGCTCATTTAGTAAGCGAGAATAAATATCATAGGCACGCTCGCCGTCGTGTGACTTCTGAACAACTGTTGGTATCAGATAGCTAGTAGTTTTCATACACCTAGTTTATAAAATAAATTAGCACTCGTCAATGGAGAGTGCTAATGGGTTCGCTGCAGTTTGTTTGAACCATGTCACTGCCTTTAGCCGAGATAAATGAAACTTGTATTCCGTCAATCTCTAGACTTCCCGACAGAGTCTTTCCCTTACCCTCTAGATCAACATCCTGAATCTTGTTACTAACTTGATCTTGCATAGTATTGCCTTTTGTTGAGAGTCCCACTCGTCGAACATCCCCGAAATCATCTACATACAGTGCATAGTCTTCTTCATTGATGGTCATAAATGCATTTGGCGTCCTGTTCAAATCTAGCTCTACCGTTTGGCCACATTCTGAATAAGAATATTGTGAGCAAGCGGTAAGACTAGAACAAGTTAAGAGTACGCCACTGACTGCTCTAATAAAGCGACGTCTGTGTAAACTAAGAGGGGTTGGTGTATATTCTTGCTCGCTCATACTTTTCCTAGGATGACGCTCCGTGCGCTGAGTGTCATCGTCTGTGGTGGGCAGTGAGTTTGTACAGGGTTGTTGACGCCGTGAGGCCTGCGAGTAGACCAAGAAGTGGCGCAAGCCAGATGTTCTTGCTCAGAACTGCAACAATCGCTGCTGTGAGAAAAGTCACCAGCGCAAAAGCAAGCACGATGCTGTCTTTGTCACGAGTCCAAAACTGCACGAAATCTTCCTTGAGATCTTCCATGATTTCTCCTAACTAGCGCACGGAGCTATAATTGTTATAAACTATCTAGCTATTTAGGTCAAGTAGTCGATTGATCGTCTTCTCGGTGACCACGCGATTCGCAAGGTCTCGGCGTGATTCTGGCGAATCCAGTTGGTCTGCCATAGCTGGCGCTTCTTGCTTCCGTCGTGCTAGTTCTGCTTCGAGCTCTTCAGCAGAAACATCAATTTTTTCTGCCTTACTGAGTTCCGCGATGACAAGACCTGCTTGGACGCGACGTTCTGCCATCGGCTTGAGTTCTGCTTCTTGCCATGCTTCTTTATCTTTGTGACCATTTGCTGAGAGATACTGATCAAGGGTTTGGCCTCGATACATGAGATTCTGCATAGCGTCTTGCTCCAGTGCATGCATCTGGTCATGTACTAGTACTGCTGGCACAGGCACCGTACTTGCTTCTACGAGTTGGCCTAATAATTCGTCTTTGCGCTCTTCTATCGCTCGGCGTTCATTTTGCACAGCAAGCTCTTTCTTAATGTCAGCTTTGAGTGCTGCAGCAGTTTCAAATGGACCGGCTTTTTTAGCAAATTCGTCATCGATAGTTGGCAATGTAATTTCTTGTACTTTTTTCAGATCAACAGTGAACACTACTTCAGCACTTTTCAAATGTTCTGCATGGTAATCACTCGGAAAGGTCACAGAAATATCAAATGTTTCACCGGCATTGTGACCGATCAGTTGCTCTTCAAAGCCGGGTATAAATGTCTGACTTCCAACGGTTAGCGTATAGTCCGCGCCACTGGCACCTTCGATTAGTTCACCATCTTTACCTTTACCAGTAAAGTCCATAGTTACTTCATCACCGTCTTTTACAGCACGGGTGGCTTCACTTCGCTCGGCCATCCCCTGGCGCATTCTTTCTATGACGTCCGTAACGTCTTTGGCCGTTACAGCCTCTGCTTTTTTAGTAGCTTTGAGCTTGGTATAGTCAGCTAATTTTACTTCAGGCAGCACTTCAAACTCTGCAGTAAATTCAAGTGTATCAAATGGTACAAATTTCTTTAGCTCAATCTTTGGCTGATCAAGTACACGTAATTCTTTTTCATCAATTATTGTATTAACAGCCCGATTGACTGCGTATTCAACGGTCTCATTTGCAAGCATATTTGGATCAATGCTTTTTTCAACGACATTCGCTGGTACTTTGCCTGGGCGAAAGCCAGATACCTTCACTGATTTTCCAAGTTCTTTAATTGCAAGGATTTTCGCCTGGGCGATGGTTTTTTGGTCGACTTCAACCGTGAGGATTACACGTGTGTCTGACTGCTTCTTCATAGTATGTTTTGTCATAGACACCTATTTTAACAGAGATAGCCGTATGTTGCGACCATGAACGTTATATTTTAGAGATCAACGCCGAGATCGTCTGGATCTGGTGTCACAGCTTGTTTTTGCTTCCGACGACGATCTTTTACCGTGGTAACTATTCGCTCAAGTGATAGTTCTTGTTCGGTTTCGTTGAGCACGTCTTTGAGACGATACACTCCTGAATCAACCTCTTTTTCACCAACAAATAACAGATAATTAATCTTGTGTTTGACGGCAGTTTTGATCTGCTTGTCCAGCTTGCGACCAGTGCTGTCCAGAGCGACACGGACACCTTCATCACGCAAATCTTGTGCAAGTTTACGGGCTTGTTTGTGGACATCACCAAGAGTAACTACATAGACATCTGTGGTCGACGGTAACTGTGGCATGAGTCCGTGAGCTTCAAGGAATAATTCCATTGTTGTCAGCCCAGGTGCAAATCCTACAGTTGTTATAGGCTCAACACCAAAAAGCCCGACGAGACCATCGTAGCGACCCCCACCAAACATTGCACGATTGTTGTCTGGGTGGTTATCAAATACTTCAAACACCATACCGGTATAATAATCAAATCCGCGCATCAAACTGATATCAAAAGCGGCGTTATCAACACCTGATTCGTGCAAGAGAGTAAATAACTCTTGAACTTCACGGACCGATTCACTGTCGAGTAGCTCACGAGGCAGCTCAGCCATGCTACTAGCTTGTAGCAACTTACTGATTTTGTTCATTCCTTCAAAGTGCTGCTCATCACCAAAAATATTTCGAGCTTGTTCATCGAATTCTTCTCGAGGCAATTTGTCTTTACGATCAAACAGCTTGATCATCATCTGTGACTGCACAACATCAAGCCCAAGATATTCGCTCATCATAAGATTGATCATCTTGCGGTTGTTGATCCTGATGGTGTACATCTTTTTGTCTGCACCAAAGGCTCGCATCAGTTTATCGGCAATAATAATTATTTCTGCATCGCTTGTGACGGCATCCGCACCAAACATATCGACATTCATCTGCCAAAATTCTCGTTCACGTCCACGCTGAGGTCGCTCATATCGCATGAATTGTGCGAGGCTATACAGTCGGGCCGGATATCCGAGCTCTTGTCGACGAGCGGCGACCATCCGGCTGACACTTGGAGTCATTTCAGGTCGGATAGCTACAGTACGCCCGCCACGATCTACAAACTGATAGGTTTGCTCGTTGACGATTTCCTGACCAGTCTTGGCAGTGTATAAGTCCAATGGCTCCAGCAGCGGTGCGTCATAGGCTTCATAGCCAAATCCTTCAACAACGCGTTTCCACGTCGTAAAGATGTAGTTTCGGACGCGCATATCCTCTGGATAGTAATCTTTTGCGCCTTTATATGGTTGTGATGGTAGGCCTGACATATTAAAGATATTGTTGCATTATTTACCTCAAAACGCAAGGATAAGCGGAATTAATTTATGAACGGTATTACACCGTTAGCGAGCTGCCAAAAGGTCCAGGTGACGGCTCCGGTGACTAACATCAGTAGACATATGGCAGGATAGAACTGTTTACTCCATCCTGAGTCTGGTTGTTTGCGACGATACATGACACGCGACCCCATGATT
Source organism: Saccharimonadales bacterium (SeqCode) (assembly GCA_039916485.1). GTDB lineage: Bacteria > Patescibacteriota > Saccharimonadia > Saccharimonadales > Saccharimonadaceae > JAPUDQ01. The sequence goes on from JBDSLH010000026.1 coordinate 4,749, forward strand.
GCAAATGCCGAGTGTGCCACAAAAATACCCCCAAGCCCGAGGAGTAAAAGCAGACATATTGAATACGCAGCCCAGCAAATAGCTTGAAATTCATTGATCTCGAGTAAACGCTGGAGAACGTCTGTGACCTCATACATCAATAGTGCCTCGACGTTGTCTTGTCCATTCATACATAGCTATAGCCGCAGCATGCCCAACGTTCATGCTCCTTGTACTTCCAAACTGATCAATATGCACTACTTTGTCGGCTATATTTATGGCTTCTTCAGAAAGTCCAGGACCTTCCTGTCCGAAGAGCAAACATACGTTCTCGGGAAGCTTAGTCTCAAACAATGAGTCTGAATTGCAATTATTTTCAACTGCAAAAACTTGTATATTTCTTTCTGACATTGCAGATTTAAAAGATGACATCGACTCATAATACACAACGTGCAGATATTTATCGGTTGCCATCGCACCTCGCTTGTTCCATTGACGTCGACCAACAATATGCACTTTTCGGACGCCGAATGCATTGGCCGTACGTATGATCGACCCCATATTGAAATCGCGTAGCGTATTTTCGCAGGCTATTTCAAGTCCGGTTTCAAGCTTATCGAGTCCGTTTGAGATATCTTCCACCGACATACCTTTCAGATGATCAAGCAAATTTCTTGAGTCGTCCATTATTTAGCACGCGGATAAAATGTTTCAGTCTCAGGATTCGGCTGTCCCACAGGAGGCTGACTAATTTTTACCCAGCCAGTACTTCTAGAGAATTTTAATGCATTTGTATGCTTAGAGAGCATGTCGCCTCTTCCCCTCCCACCTACCTTTTCAGCTGCACGTGCTTGTAGCATTACGGTGAGTTCTTGTGAATTTTCTGATGTGACAACGTGAATTTGATTACTATTGTCATCATAGATTCCACCTCTTTTGGTATAAAATTCGATACCATCAGCACCTACTTTTGTAGCTATATGTCGGGCAAGTCCATCATTGTCTCCGCCCGTAGCAAGTTCCATAAGCTCAGTTACGCTTAAAGCATCATTCTCATTAATAACCGGTACAACACCTTCTTTACGGTTGCGACCGAGTAGCCTTAGTAGCATAGCTCCTTCTTGTGCATCATTAAGTTCGTTATGCGTTACAAGTAATCCGCCCGCAGCTTCGCCCTGTAACTGAAATGCATGTTGCCAAGCCTGGCTAATAGCAGCTGCACCAAGCTGGGCTTTCTCTTGAAGACTAAATGATTCAGAATTCTTACCCATGCCTTCAATAAAACGGCTACCGAGCGCAACAGCACCTGAACTTATGATAATAAGGTTATTTGGTTTATGCCGAGACATTAGATTTTCAGCATACATATTCAGTTGCGTTTGAGTATCAAACGTATCTGAGACAACAATATCTGATCCAAATTTTGCAACAACTAGTTCATTAGACATGACTCGTTTATACCACAGAATAGCTCCTTTGAGGTAGTCACGGGTGCTTACCAAAAATAATACCGACCATGGAGGTCGGTTCTATTTATGGTGCGGATGATAATTGAGCGGCCAGCGAAAGTATATGCAGAACCCGAGATGATCAGCATTAAAGAATAATCATCATGGCGAGAAGCTATAAAGGACTTGCCTCTTTTTGCTCACTCGGCAACATTTTGCAAAAAGCAAAATGCTCGTTCGGCCAAGCGTTGCAACCTCAATATGCCACTGGCATATTTCGACCATGGTTCAAGTCCTGAAGCTGTAGTACAGTCAAACGCCACCCTTAAGCAGAGCTCTCCGTGAACAAGATTGGTCATGTTAAAATGAAGTGATGCGGGAAAGATCACCCCAGACACTAAGTGAAGCCGACCGACGCCTTGTTGCTAGTTGGGCTGCTGACTGTGTTGAGCGTGTTATAAAGTTATTTGAAGCTGAGGCTCCCAATGATAACCGTCCTCGGGCTCTCGTCGCTCGAACACGTTCATTTGCCCGTGGCGAATTGGATACAGCCGAGGAAATTCGTCGTCGCTTCTCTGGTGGCGTCAGTGCGAGTGAGCTAAAGTCTCCGGTTGCAAAAGCCGTTGCCAGAGCGTGTGGTCAGGCGGTCGCTGTTAGCCATCTAGGTGCACACGGGTTAAGTGCTGCTGCTTGCGCAGTCAACGCCGTCAGATTGGCGTATCCAGACGAGCCGGATGCGGCTGACAATGAAGTTCGCTGGCAGCTCGAGCATATGTCAGCAGAAGTTCGCAAGGCTTTGCAATCTATTCCGCCGGTCGACGAAATAACATCCGGTGTCCTCGGACCTGGATTAAATACATCGGGTCACCTTGGCAAGATCGTTCGTGCACTACAAGTCGGTATTTATCAGACGAAGTAGATTCAAATAAAATTAAGGTCAAATGACCTCAATTTTATTTGGTGCGGATGATAATTGAGTGATCAGCGAAAGTATATGGAGAACCAGAGATGTTCAGCATTAAAGAATAATCATCACGGCGAGAAGCTATAAAGGACTTGTCATGATTTGCTCGTCAACGGCTAAAGCCTATTTCCTCAGCCAAGCTTTGATAACGTAAACTGCCACCACGGCAGTTTACGACCTACGGTTCAAGTCCTCAGTCGCAAACCAAAAATAATACCGACCATGGAGGTCGGTTCTATTTTTGGTGCGGATGAAAGGACTTGAACCTTCACGCCCGAAGGCACATGCTCCTAAGGCATGCGTGTCTACCAATTCCACCACATCCGCATGTGATATTGAGGTTATTATAGTTTATCGTCATATCGGACGGCGTGCGTATGATGTATGGGAAATTGGTAAACAGCCTACTTATTTCTCTCGCGCTGCTTCACAGCGACCCACCACATCCGCATTACAGATTAGTATACCAAATGACAGGCATAAAAATAACCCTCACGGGTTGATAGATGCAAAGTGTTGCTGGGGTCTGACCCGGGTACGAAGTGTACCCGGGTCAGACCCTGATGTCAGCCGGAGACCTGGATGGGGCTCGACTTGGAGTAGGTCCTCGTGACGCCACCGGACGTGACAGTGAACGACACAGTCGTCAAGTGACGTTGACCCGCCGTCGTGGCGTAGTTGTACCCACCTACGCGACACGGAAGCGAGGTCGTCGTCCCACCGCGGATGACGGCAGAGCATCGAGGACGCTTGTTCAGCCCTTGCGTGACGCTGAAGGTCTGCGTCTGCGTCGACACGCACTGGTTGAACGAGTTGAGCTTGCAGAGCTTGACCACCATGCTGCCACTTGTCACCGCAGGGCTGGTTGAGCTCTGGTTGAGTTGGCCGTAGGGGTGAAGCGCGCGACTGGTTCCCTGGTAGATGACCGCACACAGCTGCCCGTAGGACGAAGCTGATATGCAGGCAGAGCCACCACCACTGCCAGCTGCGAGAACGGTCGGAACCGCGGTCTCGATCTGTGCGACACTGGTGCTGACATCGGCCTTGATCGTCGGAGTTGCTGCACTCGCCGTGATGGCAGGTGCGGTGATCAGAAGTCCGAGCGCGGCAAACGCCGGAGCGAGCACACGCAGGGTTTTCTTGAACATGTTGTTCCCCTCGTCGAAATCAATTGACATCATTGTCTGTTGACAACCATTTTATTGTAGCACATTTTGAAATTTATGTCAATACAACAAAAAAGACGCTCTATGCGTCTAGGCGGTAAAAAGCCAGCGCCGCGTCTCCGTAACTACGTTTGTCCACCACAACAACTCCATTAACGGTCGGCGCCGACTCCCTACCTGGATATGATAATATCATAAGCCCTTTCGGTTGCATATGACCTACAAGTCTTTTTACTGTGGATAACTGCAGATCATTGTAGGGCGGATCAGCGAATATCAGATCGAATTTTTCTGCTGGACTCGATTCACTCCATGAAGCCACACTGGCTTTAATCAACTTTGTTTCCTGATCAATCCCAAGCGTCGCAATATTTTCTAGGATAACATTTTGTGCCTGGCGGTCTCGCTCCACAAATACCGCTTCACGAGCACCGCGGCTCATACATTCAAGACCAAGACTACCGTTGCCTGCAAATGCATCAAGCACGCGCAGATCCGTTATATCCCCTAGCATATTAAATAGCGCACCCCGTATACGATCACCCATCGGATGCGTTTTGTTACTAGGGCTGGTTGCTATGATCCGACCCCCAAATGTACCTGAAATAATCCTGAGACTCATGCTGTTGCTTTGGCGCGTTTTTGTTCAGCGCGTTCACTCGCATAGTACCAGGCGATGATGACAGTCCTGATAATAATCGGCGCAAGTTTTGTCCTTGTCAGCCTCGCAAGGCGGCGTGTCCAGCCACTTTTAGCAAATTCAGTATACATATCTAGCTCATAGACACTCCATATTGCCTCACGAATAATCGCCTGTGGACCTTCTCGATTCACCCTCACCAGCATGTTATTGTTTGGGACTAAGCCTTTGAATCGTAGTGCTGAAATCGTCGTCGCAAAACCAAACTCAAACAGAATGTGCGTCATAAAGACACCTTTTGCACCCCAATACTGCCAGTTTTTGGAGACTTGATCTCGACGTGTGTCACCGGGGATGATGTTTTTTGATTTAATCGTCGTACGCTCTTCTTTGGGATGCCCCCACAGCTCTTCGATCTTATCACTCAGTGGATAATGATGCGCAGGTGTCAGACCATCGACGATCGCATGAGCTAGCCATGCAGCTTCGAATGCTGCCCGCTCATTGTTGTCATCGACGAGTGCTTGTGTCAGATTAGCTATATGGTCGTCTATGACCGTCAGTAGTGCGGTGTCATTATGATTTGTTGGGTCGATATAATGCCATGGCTCATCCTTTGCCGGGCTTTTACGTTTAACACCATCAGGACCGTTCATTCCTTCGAAATGCAGGATCTGTAGCGCAGACGGAAATTGTCGTCCAGCAGGAAGAATCTCGGAAAGTCGTTTACGAGCTACACGATCAATTTTCTGGTGCGCACCCAGGATGCGTCCAGATTTGTGTCTCATTGTTGATCCGCTATACATATTGGTTTAATTTAGGGTCGTTAGACGCCGATATCTTTCGACTCGTTCTTTCATACTGTCATATTGTAACAGGTTAATGCCGTTGGCCTGGCTCCACGATATCGCCTCACGAACTTTTTTAACGAGCGTCATATCGTTTAGTCTTGCAACTTGTAGGTTTAACTCCCCGTGCTGTGCTGTCCCGTATATTTCACCCGGGCCTCGTAGCTCAAGATCTTTTTCTGCTAGATAGAATCCATCATTGCTCACAGCAAGTTCTCGGAGTCGTGCATTTGTTGTCTGTCTGGTTTCGGTTGGAATAAGATAACAGTAGCTTTGATGCTCACCACGTCCGACTCGTCCACGCAACTGGTGGAGCTGCGCCATACCAAAGCGCTCAGCGCCTTCGATAATCATTATAGTGGCATTGGGGACATCTACACCGACTTCAATCACCGTCGTACTCACCAGTACGTCAATCTTTCGTGACAGAAAAGCTTGCATGATATCATCTTTTTCTTGCGGTGATAATTTACCATGGAGCAGACCTATTGTTCGATGTTTTAATGCTGTTTTGCTCAGTCGTGCGTGTTCCGCCGTTACACTCGTGAGCTCAGACTCATGACTCCCATCTATAAGTGGGCACACAACGTACACCTGACGTCCTTCGGTAATTTGTTGATCGATTTTTGATAGCAAGCTTGTTCGGCCGGTAGGAGATATGACCTCCGTCAAAATTTCTTTGCGTCCTGCTGGTTTTTGTCTCAATATTGAGATATCGAGATCTCCATAGACTGTCAGCTGTAAACTGCGTGGTATCGGCGTCGCTGTCATCGAAAGTACATGCGGCATACGATCTGACTTAGTCAGTAACATCTGACGTTGCTTCACGCCAAACCTATGTTGCTCATCTATCACTACAAATCCGAGTTTATGGAAGCCAACTGAATCTTGTATCAGGGCCTGTGTGCCGACAACGACTGCCAAGGAGCCTTGTTTGAGGGCGGTTTTGATCTCAACTTTTGCAGATTTTTTGGTAGCACCAACGAGCAGGCCAACTGTTATACCAAGTGGCTCGAGTAGTTTGCTCAGCGTTGCGGCATGCTGGCGAGCCAGTAGATCGGTTGGCACCATAAACGCTGTTTGATATCCCGCATGGGCCGCAACAACTGCAGCCAGTCCCGCTACGACTGTTTTACCTGCACCTACGTCTCCCTGTAACAGCCGATTCATTGGTGTTGAAGATTCAAAGTTCTTGATGATTTCCCAAGCAGCTATCCGTTGATCGTTTGTCAGCATAAACGGTAGCGCATCGACAAAATCTTTTGTCTTTTTTTGATCAAAAGGTATCAGCCGGCTCGGTAACGCGTCATTGTCTGCTTTATTAAGTGCTGCGGCATACAATAGTTCCATCATTTCCTGAAATGCAATCCGAGCTCTGCCTCTCTCAACATCTTGAGAATTTTCAGGAAAATGCAGTGCTAGCATTGCATCAGCATAGCTCAGCACCTTGCCATGGGTAACAATATCTCGTGGCAACGGATCAGATAACATGGTAATCAGAGGTCGTATCTCCTCGAGCAGAGCACGTATGATTGCTGTTTTTAGTCCACCAGCTTGGCGATAGATCGGAATAATCGTTGATCCTGCTTCGATCAGCTCGTCCGAGTGCCGCACGCTTGGGTTCATGATCTGGTAACGACGCTGCGATAACGCGAATTCACCCGACACCGTCCATTCGCCATCTAACTTTAGATGAGTAGCACGATAGGGCTGGTTAAACCATGTCAATGCAACCTTGCCACTATCATCAGACAGAACTGCTTGCGTTACGTGTAAACCACGGCGGACGTATCGACTAGTAATCCCTGATATCCGTCCTTTTACAACAACATTGCCAGGCACAATGTCAGCAATCTTTTCAGATTTTGTATAGTCTTCGTATGCCCGCGGTAAAAACGAAACAATATCACCAATTGTTAGAAGGCCTGCGAGTCGCAATACTTCCTCTGTCTTTGGCCCCACGCCTTTTACTTCACCAAGAGGGGTGGTCAATTGCATTCTAGATTACCTGACAAGCAGAAAGGTATTTTTGCCTTTCTTAATGAGTGACGGCACGTGAAGGGGTGCCGAAGGGTCTTCAACCTTGTCTCCGTTGACTTTGATAGCACCGCTCTCGATAAGACGTCGGGCCTCGCTGTTGCTGGTTGCTATGTTACTCATCACGAGAGCATCGACGAGATTGCCAGCAGTGGATGTGGGTATTTCTTGAGCTAGCATGTCGACATCAATATCTAATAGGTCATGGAATGGCGTGCCTCCAAATAAGGTACTCGTAATATTTCGAGCACTTTCTGCCCGTGACTCACCGTGTACTAGCTTGGTAACTTCATAAGCAAGGTGTTTCTGTGCTGCACGCTCGTGCGGTGCAGTATTCATCAGCTCCATAAGTGATTCGAAAGCTTCAGGCGTGATATCGGTAAACATCTTTATGTGATCACCTACGCCGTTGTCATCGACATTAAGCCAAAACTGGTAGAACTTATACGGAGTGGTCATAGTTGGGTCTAGCCAGATAGCGTTGCCTTCACTTTTACCAAACTTTTTGCCGGTAGATTTATCGATAACAAGGGGTACCGTCCAGACATGAGCTTCTTGACCTTCAAGCTTACGGATCATTTGGGCTCCAGAAAGCATATTACCCCATTGATCCGATCCACCAATCTGAAGCGTTGCCTGCATGTTACGGAACAGATGCAGGAAATCATATCCTTGAATAAGGCTATAGCTAAATTCGGCATAACTTATACCAACACCACCATCCCCAATACGAGCTTTGATAAATTCCCTGTCCAGGAGCTGAGTCATAGAGAAATGCTTGCCCACATCACGCAGGAATGCCAAGTATCCGATATCTTTAAACCAGTCATAGTTGTCTACTAGGGTGAATGGCTTGCCATCGAGTAGATGAGTATACTGTGCCGCTATCCCGGCTTTATTGATGTTGATCTCTTCGAGGGTTTTGAGGTCGCGTTCGGTATCTTCTTTTGGATCACCGATCATACCCGTCGCGCCGCCTACTAGTACTATGGCTTTATGCCCATGCGCAAGGAGGTGACGCACCAAGATAAGCTGCGTTAAGTTGCCAATGTGCATACTCGCCGCACTTGGATCAACACCCAGATAAAATGTGCGCGGTTCATTAATATCAGTTATATCAGCAAACGTGGTCTGGTTTGCAAAGCCTCTCCACTGTAGTTCTTCGGATAATGTCATGGTGCCTAGTATATATGGTTTCATCGGCAAAACGTAGCTCATATGCGCTATAATAGCTCGTAGCATATATGAAGGAGTGGTAACCTGTGGCCAAAACGAAACGATCATCAAAGGCATTGAGCGTGTATTCCAATCTGAATAGCCGCCGTAAAGCAAAAAAAGAAACCCGACAACGTCGTCGTGCTGAATATTTGGCTACTCTGCCAAAACACCCTGTTAAGCGAGTGTTATATCGGTTGCATCCTCGTCGATTCTGGACGTATTGGTTCAGTCGCGAAGGTGGAATCATGGCTCTCAAGATTGCCGGTGTCGGTACACTGTTAATATTCTTGCTTATTGCAGGACTATTTGCGTATTACCGCCAAGAAATCGCCGCCATTCGCCCTACTGAACTTGCAAGTAGAGTACAGACTACGGTAACGCGATATTATGATCGAAATAACGTGCTCCTCTGGGAAGATAAGGGATTTGGTGATTATAAACTCGTAGTAAAGTCCGAAGAAATCTCTGATCGCATGAAACAAGCTACAATCTCTATCGAAGACAAAGATTTTTATAAACATGGTGGATTTAGTCCAACCGGTATTATCCGAGCCAGCTGGAATAACTTAAAAGGTGGTGACACCCAGGGTGCATCAACCTTGACACAACAGCTCGTCAAACAGGTCTTTTTCCGAGACGAAGCTGGGGATCGCAGCTTTGGCGGCGTACCTCGCAAGATTAAAGAAACTATCCTTGCTATCGAAGTTGAGCGTTCATACAACAAAGATCAGATCCTCACGATGTATCTCAATGAATCATCATATGGTGGTCGTCGCAATGGTGTACAGTCTGCCTCCCGAACGTATTTCGAAAAGGATGCCAAAGATCTATCTCTTGCTGAAGCTTCTTTACTTGCTGCTATCCCGCAGCAACCAGGGCGATTTGATCCATACAACGTCCTCGTCGATCCAGATGCAAAAAAAGATTTATTAAAACGACAGCACACAACTCTCGACTACATGGTCGAGCAAGGATTTATTACCACCAAGGAGTCAGACGCCGCTAAAAAAGTCCCTGTTATGGACAATATCAAACCCGAAGCTGATCAGTTTAAAGATATTAAAGCCCCTCACTTTGTCCAGATGGTTAAAGCACAGCTAGAAGCTGAACTTGGCCAAGCAACTGTCGGAGCGGGCGGCCTCACAGTTAAAACAACGCTCGATTGGCGTGCTCAAGAAATTGTTGATCAAGCAATTACTGATTTGTTCAATAGTTCCGTACCTCGTGCAGCAAACTTTGATAATGCAGCAGCAACAATCGTCGATACACAAACTGGACAGATTCTTGCAATGCGTGGATCACGTGATTATAGCTATCCAGGCTTTGGGTCTAACAATTACGCGACAGCCTTTATCCAGCCTGGTTCGAGCATTAAGCCGTTTGTATTCGCTGCACTCTTTAAGCAGCGGGAGGAGGTTAACTATGGAGCTGGTTCTGTGCTTTCTGATGATCCCTTGCCCCAAAAGATATACACCACAGGCGATGGTCAAACTGTACAAAACTTTGATAATAGATTTAGAGGTGCAATTCCAATACGATCTGCTCTTGCTGAATCAAGAAATATTCCTGCTATTAAAGCGATGTACATCGCTGGCCGCGAGCTGACACTTAACACTGCACGCGACATGGGAGACAAGAGTTACTGCACAGACGGGCCAGACCAAGACGCCGGCCTATCAGCGGCTATCGGTGGCTGTGGAGCACGTCAAACAGAGCACGCCAACGCGTTTGCTACGATTGCACGCATGGGTGTTTATAAACCTGTGGCGAGTACTCTTGAGGTAAAAAATGCAGAAGGACAAGTAATTAAGAAGTGGAAAGATGAATCTAAGCAAGTCATTGACCCACAGATCACGTATATATTGGCAGACATATTGAGTGATGATGCAGCTCGATCTCCATCGTTTGGTCGGGGTGCGTCGGGGTTAAACATACCAGGAGTTAAAACCTTTACTAAAACAGGTACAAGTAACATTGGAAAATTCTCCAGTAACCTTTGGATGAACAGCGTCAGTCCAAAAGCAGTACTTAGCATATACGTCGGTAACCATGAATTTAATAAACCTATGGGTGACGCTCTCTCTAGCCGCATTGGACCCACGGTTACAAAGATCATGGAACCACTACATAAGAATATTTTTGCGCCCGATAATGCATGGAAGGCTGGCGATTGGTTTGCTCAACCTGCGGGTCTACAGCGCGTAACCGTTAATGGACGAACTGACCTCTTCCCGTCATGGTATAACCGTACTCAATCAAATCCAACTGAACAAATGACATTTGATCGCGTATCGAAAAAGAAGGCTACAGATTGTACTCCTGAAGCCGCCAAAGAAACTTTAAGTGTCCAGAAGTTTACAGATCCTATCACAAAACGTCCAAGCTACATAGCGCCTGCTGGCTATGACGCTAATGCATCCGATGATGTTCATAAATGTGACGACATCGCCCCAATAGTTACCACTATCAGCTACGCGAACAAATCTATATCAGCACGAGTCGACCAAGGTACTCATGCTATACAATCCGTACAGTTTATCGTCAACGGCGAGGCAGTAGGGTCTGTATCATCAGGTGAAAACGGTATCTACAAGCTCAACTACGATGGTAAAAACAAAGTTGATATCACCGTCAACGCAACCGACTCTGCCCTTTACACAGGCAGTGCCTCCCGATCATTTAATTAGTAGTTGAGGTCCCCCTCATAGGAGGAGTATATAGTTACTCAGGTTGTTTGTTTGCCAAATCGATCATTGAATCTTCTGGAGACTGCTTTAACTGCCTGGTACGGTGAGTCTTTGACTTTGCAGTAGGTACTCGCTTTTGTTCCGCAGTATGTTTTGCAAATACCATACGGCCAGCCTCGGTCTGTAGAACTCGTATCGTTTCTACCTCAATAGTTGAACCAATCGCAGCTTTCCCATTATCTACAACGACCATCGATCCATCATCGAGGTATCCTACACCTTGGTCTTTATTTTGACCCCGGGAGACAATATGTACATGGACTTTCTCACCAGGCAAATGCATCGGACGCAGTGCATGCGCCAGTTCGTTAACGTTGACTACCACGATTTGCTCAGTGCGCGCAACTTTGTTGAGATTATAATCTGTTGTACATAATTTTGCTTGAAGCTTTTTAGCCAGCGTAATAAGCTGTTCATCGACATCGGTAACTTTTACACCATCGTCGTATATACGTGCTGAAATTGTGTCTATTTCTAAAAGTTGTTGGACAACGTCGAGGCCATAACGGGCACGTTCTCGCTTCAAATGGTCAGCTTTGTCTGCCATATACTGTAGTTCACGCGTTACACTTTTGGGTATGAGTAGTTCAGCCCCTAAGAATCCCGAACGTGCAATAGTCACGATCCTGCCATCAATGAGTGCACTTGTGTCACACAGAATTTTATCTTTGTTCTTTCTATTAACCACTGATGTTTGACTTACTATCAAATAGCTCGTTTGGAGCAAAATAATTGCGAGTAGTGCTGTATTAAGCATATTAACCTTTCGTATTAACTAAATATCCTCGGAGCGCATCAACGAGTGTTTTAGTTTCTTTTACATAATTATCGTGTGTTTTCATCGTAGGCGCAACCACATAACTAAATCCTAGCTTCTTTGCCTCGATATTTCGCTTGGCGGCTGCATGCGCGGAACGGATTTCTCCACCGAGTCCAACCTCTCCATATACAACGGCGTCGATATCCATCGCACGTCCCGATGCTGCGCTCGCGATAGCCATACATACTGCGAGATCTGCCGCTGGATCCTGGAGCTTGAGACCGCCGACAACATTAACAAAAATATCTTTATCTCCAAGCTGTAGCTTTGTGCGTTTTTCCATCACTGCAATTAACAACTGTAAGCGATTTAGATCAAACCCACTTGATGTCCGTTTTGGATACCCAAAATGAGACTGCGTCACCAATGCTTGAATCTCGACCAAAAGCGGCCGATTACCTTCCATTGTAGCAAGTACAATTGATCCGTCCGATTGTGATCGCTCCGAAAGTAATCCAGCAGATGGATTATCGACAGGTTGTAGTCCCTTTTCTGTCATCTCTAAGATCGCCACCTCTGATGTAGAGCCGTACCGGTTTTTGATAGAACGAACGATCTTTAGACCACCATACCGATCACCCTCAAACTGCACGACGACATCAACAAGATGCTCCATAACCTTTGGACCAGCAATGCTTCCCTCTTTCGTTACATGACCAACCAAAATGATTGTTGTATGAGACTCCTTGGCGGCTCGAATAAGTAGATTGGTGGCATTAGTAATCTGGCTAACTGTGCCAGGTGCACTCGCTATATCGGCCATCATCATGGTCTGTATCGAATCAATAATCGCCAATGCCTGCGAGCTATCACGTATTGTTGCTGCAATATCATCTGCACTAGTGCTTGATGCGAGTTGTAGCTTTTTGGCACCTACACCGAGTCGGTCACCACGTAGCTTTACCTGGCCGATAGACTCCTCACCTGTGACATAGAGAACATTACGCTCAGATGCAACAAAAGCTGCAAGCTGCAACAGCAACGTGCTTTTACCAATACCCGGCTCACCACTAACCAAAATAACACTACCGGGCATTAAACCACCACCCAAAATATCATTTATTTCACCGAATCCTGTATCAACTCTATTTTGTATCGAGTCTATACTCACGTCTTTAAACTCAGTACTTTGCAGCTTTGCACCTTGAGACCTGGCGACAACTGATTTGCCGTCAGCTGTCACCGTAGATTCGACAAGACTGTTCCAGCTGCCGCAGTTTTCGCATCTGCCAGACCACTTGGGATAGGACGTAGCACATTGTTGACAGACGTATTTATGTGATTTAGCCATTACAGTGATGGTACCTCAGGAAGGCTTGTAGAATCAATGCTGTCTTGCAGGCCTGCCGCAGTACCATTCAACGCCTCTAGTTCGGCACGCTTCGCCTCATAAGAATCTATCGACGCCATAATCACATAACGGAAACTTGATAATTCACGCTGCTGAGCGACAAGTCGGCTACGCTCGGCATTAAATTGTGCTTGAGATGAGAACCCGCTATTTTCAGCCCGCTGGTTAAATGAGGCTACCTCCTCTTGCTGCTGAGAAAAGCGTGTTTTATAAGATTGGTTATCTTTATTGATTTGCTCTGCTAAGGCGTTCAGCTCATTCACAAGTTGTGTTTGTTTAAGCTCAAGCTCGGCAAAAACTTGCTCATATTTGTTCGAAAGAGCAACAAGTGATAATCGATTGGTAAAGTATTGAGCATAGTACGTCTCAAGCTCTGCAGGTAATTCAGTAGCTTCTGACCCTAACATGGAGTGCAGTTCATTTAAACGCTCACCGGGTTCTGTTTGATCATAGAGTGCTAATTTTTTTTCAATACTAGGATTTTTTAGTGATCGAGCGGTCTCATCGATCAGTCCATCGACCCGGTTTCGTTCAGTCTCAGACAGTCGAGTGTAGGCCGCATGTAACATTTCATGTGCTGCTGTTACCTCTTTTATACCATCAAGACGTGGGTCAGTAATGTCGTATAAATATATTATCCGACCTGCGTAGCAACCAAGAATTGCCGTTTGCTCGGCATGTTTGCGGCAATGCTCATTGAAGGCATTCCGGTTTTCGACACGTGGCTGTGAAGCGTAAAACAAAAAACGACCTTTATCATTCAAAGCAGCACGCTCAGCGATTGCTTCTATGGTGTTCGTTGGCTTATACTGCCACACCGTCAATTGGTCGACGACGTAATCACGATGAAAAAATATCCAGATAGTGAGAGCAAGTACCAGGAGACTAACAACCAGTCGTGGAATCGACGTATGTTTAGTCGTTTGCTGCATGTGTGTCACTCTCTGTGTGCTGTGTCAGAGTAATCGTACCTTTTTGAGCACCAATAGTCACAATAGTGCCTTTGTCATATGTTCCATCGAGGAGTCCTTCGGCGATAGGATGTTCGAGCTCGTTTTGTATCGTACGTCTCAGCGGACGAACACCGAATTTTGAGTCGTAGCCTTTGTCAATGAGTACGTTCTTTGCAGCTGAAGTGACACGCATACCCACCCCTTTTCGCTGTAAACGCTTCTCAAGATCAGCAATCTGAATATCAAGTATTTTACGAACTTCGCTTTTGGTAAGAGAACGAAATACGACGACATCATCAAAACGATTTATCAGTTCAGGACGCATCATATCACTCAGTGCTTTTCGTGCAGCATCAACATTATGCTCATGTACATGATTCAATTCTTTACGGTCTTTAGGACTCACGACCTCAAAACCAATCTCTGATTCTTTGTACATTCGATCTGCACCAAGATTACTAGTCAAGATGACCACGGTATTTGAAAAATCAACTTTTTTACCCTTTGCATCTGTAAGAGTTCCGTCTTCTAGCAGTTGCAGTAATAGCTGGAAAATATCAGGATGTGCTTTTTCAATTTCATCAAACAACACAACACTATATGGCTGACGCCGGATTTTGTCCGTCAACTGTCCACCGTCTTCATAACCGACATACCCAGCCGGTGCGCCCAGTAGACGTGCACTCGTATGACGTTCTTTAAATTCACTCATATCAATCTTAATGAGTGCTTTATCGGACCCAAAAACTTCTTTTGCTACGACTCGGGCAAGCTCGGTTTTTCCAACGCCTGTCGGACCCATAAATACAAACGATCCAATCGGACGTTTACCATCAGTGATTCCTGATCGGTTTCGTCGTATTGCCTTAGAGACTGCAGCTATTGCTTCTGTCTGACCAATAACATATTTCCCAAGATGTTGTTCTAGTTTTCGGAGAAGTGATAGCTCTGACCGCTTCAGCTGCCGAAGTGGCACTCCGGTCATCGTCGAAACTGCTTCAGCAACGGTATCACTGGTAAGCTGTTTGACCTCTTTGTTTTTTTGAGTTTCCTGTTCGGCTTGCAACTCCTCACGCAAGCGACTCATACGCATTTTGTACAGGGCTGCTCGTTCATAATCTTCCGCCTGAGCTGCATCTTCCATTTTGTCTTCAAGATGGCGAATTTCCTTCATAAGTTCTCGTGCTCGGCTTGGTTTGTGACCTCGTTGTACTCGCAACAGTGCGGCAGCTTCATCGATTACGTCGAGGGCCTTATCCGGCATATGGCGCTCTGCAACATAACGATCCGCCATGTACACGGCATCTTCAATGACTTCGTCACTCATTTGCACACCATGGAACGTTTCGTAGTGTGTACGTAGCCCTCGTACTATAGCGATTGTGTCTGTAAAGCTAGGCTCAGGCACAATGACTGGCTGCAAACGTCGCTCTAATGCGGCATCCTTCTCGATGTGTTTACGATACTCATCAAGCGTTGTAGCACCAATGAGTCTCATTGACCCACGTGCAAGCGCAGGTTTGAGTATATTTGCGGCATCCATTGAGCCTTCGGCAGAACCAGCACCGACTAAAATATGCATTTCATCAATAAATACGATGACTTGTGGATCTTCTTTGATCTCGTCCATGACCTTCTTGATCCGCTCTTCAAATTCTCCACGATATTTTGTACCTGCGACCATACTGGCCATATCAAGCAAAATGATCCGCTTTTCAAGTAGGTGTTCAGGCACGTCTTCTTGTGAAATACGGGTAGCAAGGCCTTCGACAATAGCAGTCTTACCCACACCTGGGTCACCGATTAGTATGGGATTGTTTTTAGTGCGTCGACTAAGAATAGTGATCATACGACTAATCTGCTCATCGCGACCGATCACTGGATCTAATTTACCTTCTCGAGCAAGAGCTGTTATGTCAGACCCAAACTTACTCAGCGCTGGCTGCTTGGTTTTATTCCGTTGTCGCGTGCTTTGACCATTACCTGTGTCCTGATCGAGTTGCTGTCTATTTAAGTATGCTTCTAAATCGCTTACCAGCTCATCAACATTGACGCTCATGTCACGCAGTAGTACAGTAGCGCGGGCATTTTTTTGGCTCAATATACTAAAGAGGATGTGTTCTGTCCCACAATAATCCTGTCGAAATTCCTGTGCAATATCCCAACTCATACGCAACGTTAGTTTGGCGGTCTCGCTGAGACCTTTAGCGCCAGTACTTACGACAAGCGCGCGTGGTGTCAAATTTAATGCCCGCTGAGCTTTATCGAGCGTAACATTAGCATCAGCAAGTAACTTGGCACCGACTGAGGTTTCTTGTGATAAGACGCCAAGCAATAAATGTTCGGTACCAATGTATGAGCTGCCTAGCCCACGTGCCGATAACTCTGCATGGTGCAAGCTGCTCCGGGCATTATCGGTTAAGTGATCTATAAAGTCTGCGAAATTTTCTGGCATTGTTCCCTCTCCTCGAGCCTGGGATGATATAGCCACAACGCTCGTTATACATCTAGTATATCAAAACTAGCACTCTCGTCAACAGAGTGCTAGTTTTCGGATTATTATGTTACTTCTCGTCAGCTTCTTCGATAGCGCTAAAGAGTTCATCCTCAATGTTCTTACGAGGTTTCTTGTCTGCTTTTGGAGCAGGAGCAGCTGTTAATGGTGTGATATCTAGTTCGTAGCCAGTTAGCTTACTCGCAAGACGAACGTTCTGACCACCTCGACCGATAGCTATTGACTGTTGATCTTCAGAGACAAACACCTTGGCGCGTTTTGGCTCAGTGTCTTCCAACTCTATACGAGCAATCTCAGCAGGGCTGAGAGCATTTGAGATAAAGGAAGTGATGTCTTCGTCATAGGTGATGATATCGATTTTTTCTTGTTCACCAATTTCATTCATGACTGCATTTACACGAGTTCCATGACCACCAACAAACGTTCCTACTGGGTCGACACCCGGGACATTAGATGCAACGGCTAGTTTCGTTCGCTTGCCTGCTTCACGAGCAATTGCTTTAATCTCAACGGCGCCAGTTTCCATTTCAGGAACTTCTTGGCGGAAGAGATACTCGACAAAGGCTTCGTTTGCACGCGTCAAAATGAGTTGCGGACCCCGAGCATCACGCTCAACGTCTTTAAGGTATACCTTTACACGTGAACCAATAGAGTAGTATTCACCAGGAATTTGCTCACTCTGTGGCAAAATGCCCATTGTCTTTCCAAGTTCAACTCGGACTACACGTGCATCAACGCGTTGCACTGTTCCAACCAGTACTGTACCGATTTTGTCAGCAAACTCTTCGAGTACAACTTCTCGTTCAGCTTCACGTAGCTTTTGGAGAACAACTTGCTTTGCTGTTTGCGCTGCAACACGTCCAAAACTAACCGCATCGTGCTCTTCCTCGACGACATCACCGACTACGGCACCTTTTTTCAGTTCTTGTGCAGAAGCCACACTTAACTCAGTTGCTGAATTTTCTACTTCGTCAACAACTTGGTACATAACAAATACCTTGGCTGTCCCTTTGACAGTATTGAGCTCCGCTCGGACATCTTGTTCACGGTCACCATTGTCACGGCGCCATGCAGCTGCGACTGCTTGTTGCACAACATCCATGATTGTTTCTTCAGGAAGATTTTTTTCTTCGGCAATAGTGGTTATGGCGAGAACAAGCTGTTTCACGTTAAGATCTTGCATAATTACTCCTTATATTGTAATTTTCATCAAAAAACCCGACCTGTCGGCCGGATAAGTACTCTCATAGTATATCAACTAATTATGAAAAAACAAACTGATACAATAGTATATATGAAATCTGTCCATCGGCTGTTTGATGCGTTTATGCCAAAACATTATGATCTCCGTTTATCAATTGAGCGAGAAAAGCGCCATTTCAGCGGCACAGTCACTCTCACCGGAGTTAGCGAACGCTCAGGCAACATTACCTTGCATGCAAAAGGGCTTACAATTCTCGATGCTCATGTTGACGAAATTCGTGTCAAAGCTACCGAGGGTGAACACGATTCATTAATCCTCCATAGTGATACCGATCATGGAGAGCACACGGTTCGCATTACGTTCAGCGGTAGGATTACTGATTCTATGCACGGATTATATCCAGGATATTATGAGCACAACAATAGCAAAAAAGAGCTATTAGTTACCCAGTTTGAGTCACACCATGCACGGGAGGTATTCCCATCTGTTGATGAGCCAGAAGCCAAAGCAACATTTGAACTAACACTTGAGACCGAAAAAGATGTACAAGTTTTGAGCAATACACCTGTTGCCTCGAAGGCGTATACAGCTAAAACAACCATCTCTCGTTTTGAGAAAACACCTCGGATGAGCACATACCTTCTGGCTTTTGTTATCGGCGAACTTCACCGAGTGCATCAGACAACGACTTCTGGCGTAGAGGTATCTGTATATGCAACTCAAACCCATCCACTGAGTAGCTTGGAATTCGCACTTGATATCGCTATACGTGGTATTGAATTTTTCGAAGACTATTTTGATACGCCATATCCACTCGCCAAATGCGATCATGTAGCAATACCGGATTTTTCTGCTGGAGCCATGGAAAACTGGGGGCTCATCACGTATCGTGAGCGGGTCCTAATCGCAAACGAAACGGCTAGCCAATCAGCAAAAGAGCTCATTGCCAGTGTCATTTGTCATGAACTATCCCATCAGTGGTTTGGTAATCTTGTAACAATGCGTTGGTGGGATGACTTGTGGCTCAATGAAAGTTTTGCAAACATGATGGAATACGTTGCAGTTGACGCCCTCGAGCCCTCGTGGGATATATGGCAGACATTTGCATCAAAAGAAATTACCTCAGCACTTTCTCGTGATTATTTAGCGGGCGTACAACCAGTTAAGGTTGTCGTCCGTCATCCTGATGAAATATCTACAATTTTTGACCCAGCAATTGTCTACGCTAAAGGCAGTCGCTTACTCGCTATGCTCCAATACTATATCGGTGATACGTCGTTTCGACATGGGTTACAGCACTATTTTCAAACGCACGAATATGGCAACACCTCCAGTAGTGATCTATGGCGCTCACTTGCGGTACATAGTCATAAAGATATTGATGGACTCATGGACTCATGGCTACAACAAGCTGGCTTCCCTGTTATAGACGTCACGACAACTCCTTCAGGTTACTCGCTACGACAACAAAGAATGGTTGTTGGGAGTCGTCCAGATGAACGCCTTTGGACGATCCCTCTCTTGCCATATCAGAGTGATTTTCCGGAGGTACTCAAAACTCGCAAAGCATCATTTAACGCAGATCACGATCTACCCTACATAAACAAAGGAGGTTCATCTCATTTCATTAGTCGTTATGATGATGCTGCATTTGAGCGGGTGCTAATCGGTTTACGGGCTGATAAACTTACGAGTGTTGAACGTCTCTCGTTGCTGTTTGAAATAATCTTGCTCGCAAAGTGTAATGAGACTCAAGTCACCCATATTCTTACAGTTATGTCAGAGTACGTTAATGATACGACGGAATCAGTGTGGGCGGTCATGGCACACGGGATTTCCGAGATTCGGCGCTTTGTAGAAAATACCAAGGATGAAGATGCTCTCAATTCGTTCATAAACGATATTACACAGATTCAATTTTCTAGGCTTACTAACATAGAGCGACCAGAGGATACCGATGCCGACCAAAAACTCCGTGCTGTCATATGTAATTTGCGCCTCGGCGCGAAAGATCCTGTTGTTATCGACGAATGTTTAGCGATAGCAAACAGCAAAAAGCTAACCGACCTATACGGTGAATTACGTGTGGTTATATATAACGCAGTAGCGATGTACGGCTCAGCAGAGCAGTTCGCATCGCTCCTATCTATTCATAGCACCACTACCGATCCACTTCTCAAATCTGATGTCATAGATGGCCTTACAAGTACCAACAATCAGGACCACATAGCGGTGTTACTGCACCACATGACCGACACACGCATCGTCAAGCCACAAGATACTGTACGCTGGTTTATAGGACTTATGAAGAATAGCTCGGCGAGACAGCCAACTTGGGAGTGGATGGTGCTTCACTGGAAATTTATCGTTGCAACATTCCATGGCGATAAAATATATGAGTCATTTGCCCGTTATAGCGCTGCAACTCTCAATACCGAGGATGAATACAGGGCTTACAAAGATTTCTTTGAGCCCAAGCAACATGACATAGCTCTTGAGCGCAGTGTTACTATTGGTCTCCATGAATTAAAGAATAGAGTAACAGTTATAACCCGCCATAAACACGCAGTAGTTAGTGACCTGCATGAACGTGCTTTGAGCATATCGTAGAACTTGATAGGATAGGATAACATGAACAAACAACAATTTGATACAACAATGAGACCTCAAGACGATTATTTTGGGTACGTGAATAACCCCTGGCTTCGCGATCATCCGGTACCTGCGACAGAAAGCTCTTGGGGCGCATTTTATGAGCTACGAGACCAATCGATGGATGCGGTACATGCACTTATGAATGACTTGCAGAAATCAACAGCAACGCTTGATCGTACTGAGTCACTCATTAGAGATTTTTATGTGACAGGGCTTGCGTTTGATTCATATGCAGACCATCACAAAGAGACAATTACTGAACTGTTTACTGAGATAGATGAGATAGCAAGTCCACGTGATCTTGCTCGTGTTTTAGGAATAATGCACACTCGGGACCAATATGCATTTTGGTCACCCTATGTTGATATCGACGACAAAAATAGTAACCTTCATGTACTTCGAATCCACCAAAGTGGATTGTCTCTACCTAACCGCGATTATTATCTCGATGAATCAGACCACATGAAAGATATTCGTAACAAGTATGTATCGTATTATGACCGCATACAAACACATGTACCGACATGCACACCGGCCCACTGGGACGCGATATGGGATATAGAGCAATCACTAGCTCGTGCCTCATGGACAAACGTTGAGTTACGAGATGTCGAGAAAAACTATAATCGCTTCTCGCTTGATCTACTGGCGCAGACCTATACATTTGACTGGACGGCGTACTTTGAGGGATTAGGATGGGAAAACCCGAGCGATAACATAATTATAGGACAGCCATCATATCTTCAGGCTGTCATGGAGATGATCACAACGCGTAGCATTGATGACATCAAGGCGTATCTCAAATGGCGTTGTTTGCTCGGTGTCGTTAGCTGGATAGACCAAAAGGCTGCCGACATTACGTTTGATTTCTTTGGTAAGCAAATAAGTGGTGTCCAGCAAATTAAACCGACTTGGAAGCGCATGGTGCTCCTCGGAGACAGTCTGATTATCGGAGAAGCAATAGGTCGTCTCTATGCCCGTAAACATTTCCCTGAGGCATCAAAACAAGCCGTGCTTGCACTCGTTGAAACCGTCCGAACTGCTTATCATACGCGCATCGATCGCTTGACTTGGATGGCTGATGCTACAAAACAACGCGCTCATACCAAGCTTGATAATATCTCTGTGTTTATTGGTTATCCCTCGGTATGGAAAAATATTGATACGCTACAATTTACATCTGAAAACCACATAGCGAATATTCTTTCGTCACGTATATTTTGGTCTGCATTTGAACTCACTAAGGTAGGCAATCCGCCTGCTGACGAAGAGTGGGAAATGAACGCACACACGGTGAATGCCTACCATCATCCTAATCGCCTTGAAATTGTTTTTCCTGCAGCTATTTTGCAGCCGCCATTTTACAGTCCAGATGCAACGTATGCGGAAAATCTAGGTGGGATAGGGGCTGTAATAGGCCACGAATTCACTCATGGTTTTGATGACCAAGGTGCTGATTTTGATGAACATGGCAACACTAATCGTTGGCAAACAGACGAAGAACGAGCCGCTTTTGACGCGCTTGCGCAGCACATCGTCACACAAGGAGACGCGTTTGAGACGGTACCCGGTGTCTTTCTCCAAGGTAAACTAATCCTCGGTGAAGCTATTGCTGATGTTGGCGGTCTTGAGCTAGCAATTGAAAGTCTCAAGATGACCCATGACGACCTAGATAGTATCAAGGAATTACTTGTTAATTTTGCACGGTGTGAATGTGGCCATGCAACCAAAGAACGCCTTATTGAGCTCGCAAAAGTTGACCCTCACCCACCATCACCATTTCGCGTCAACGCCGTCGTGGGTCATGTGAGCGCATTTTATGAGGCGTATTCAGTAGTTCCATCAGATAAATTATACCTACCGCCAAACAAGCGTGCCCACATCTGGTAACTACAGAGACTCTATGAACAGTCGTACTTGGAGCTCAGTACCTGCTACTTCCACGGCAGCCAGTTGCGCATCTACATGTGGGTGATTGCGTAACCACAACTCCGCTGCAAATCGCATCTGTCGGACTTTGCTCGGCGTTATAGCAGCAACACCACCGCCCTGTGAGTCAGACGAACGATATTTTACCTCTACAAATGATATAACCGAATCTTTCTCGGCAATTATATCAATCTCACACCATTTGGTTCGCCAGTTTCGATCTATAATTGTATACCCGTGCGTCTCTAGATACTCACACGCCGCCGTCTCAGCACGATGCCCGACTGTTAGAATATTTTGTTTTTCTTTACTGCGAGGTTGATTGCCGAGAGCCAATGCGATCGGGGCGAACGATTTTCTGTGAATCGGTAATACGCCGTGTGTGGCTATGGCGGTTTGATGAAGGCTGGAACCATAGCCAACATGCCTAGAAAATTCATACCCTTCGAAAACATCATCACACATACTCATGTATCGATCACGTGCGACCTTAGCGATTACCGATGCTGCACTAACACTTGGTACGAGTAAATCAGCCTTTTTCATTGTCGTAGCCCGAGAATCATCTAAAAGCTTTATCGTCCCATCGATGATGATTTGCTCTACTAGGGTCATATCTATCTGTGCAACGGCTCGCGAAGCTGCTAGCTTTAATGCTGCTGATAGTCCAATGTTATCAATATCTATTGCGCTAACCCAACCAATGCCCACAAGTGGTGCCTGTTCTTTGATGATATCGCTAAAATGTAATCGCTTTTTTTTGCTGAGCAGTTTGCTGTCTGTCAGACCTTCGATGACTATATCACCGAGCGCAACAGCGCCTACAACAAGAGGTCCTGCCCACGCTCCCCGTCCTACCTCATCAATACCAACAATCATTATTATTTAATTATAGAATACCCCTCATAAAACTGAGGGGTATTTCGTTGTGAGATTTGAAGAAACTAACTATTGGCTTTGTGGGCGGCTTCGACTTCAGCTTGTTTTTTCTCAAGCTCGGCCTGTTCAGCGGCTTCTGATGCAGCTTTTTGCTCAGCAGCTTTTGCAGCATCTTCTTTGAGCTTGGCTTCAAGTGCTTCAGCTTCACGATCACGGACATCATTGACTGATTCTCGATCAAAGTCCACACCAGCAAGACGAGCGCCTTTACCAGTACGATTACGTAGGTAACTGAGGTAGTTACGACGAACTTTGCTTCGTTTTGTGACTTCAACTTTAAGTACAAGTGGGCTGTGGAGCAAGAAGCTTTTCTCTACACCAACACCACTTGCAATTTTACGAACAGTGATGCGACTTGTTAGGCTATCTTTGCGGTCTGTACGGATAACAGTACCTTCAAAAATCTGCGTTCGCTCTTTACTACCTTCTTTAATACGTTGGTGCACACGAACAGTATCGCCCGAACGAACGTCGACGACTTTCTTCTTTTTCTGTGCATCGTTAACTTTTTGGATTAATGAAAACATATTCTCTCACTTAAGTTTATATAACAATTCAGCTGTTAACTATAGCACAAGTTTACAGATATGAAAAGAGTTATACAGGCCTAGTGCTCTGATATACTAAGGGTAATGAATTACGACGAAGAAGCACTCAAATTACACAAACAGTTTAAAGGTAAAATCACGACTTCTATTCGCGATACCGGTCCTATGACAAAGGAAAAGTTGAGCTCATACTATACACCCGGCGTCGCCGCAGTCAGCAAAGCCATTGCCGAAGACGAGAGTGCGCTCGCAGAATATACCTGGACCAACAATCTGGTGGCAGTCATTTCTGACGGATCTGCGGTTTTAGGCCTTGGTAATATTGGACCACGTGCAAGTATGCCTGTCATGGAAGGAAAAGCATTATTATTTAAGCACTTTGCTGATATCGACTCGGTCCCAATCATCCTCGATGTCCATGACGTCGACGGTATAGTTGCTACAGTCAAAGCAATCGCTCCAAGTTTTGGTGCAATAAACCTAGAAGATATAGCTGCTCCTCAGTGCTTTGCAATTGAAGAACGCCTAAAAAACGAGTTACCTATCCCGGTGTTTCATGATGACCAGCACGGTACTGCTGTCGTCGTACTTGCAGGACTTATAAACGCCATGAAAGTAGTAAATAAAGACTTGCGAACTGCCAAGGTTGTGATTATCGGTGCCGGGGCAGCTGGTACAGCAATTACAAAACTCTTGCACTTATATGGTCTACGTTCGATAACAGCCGTTGATAGCAAAGGCGCTATCGGTAAGCAGCGTACTGATCTCAACGAAGAAAAACAACTATTGCTTCAGTACATTAACCAAGATGCATCGGGTGATCTTACCGATGTGATCAAGGGGGCGGATATTTTTATTGGTGTGAGTAAACCTGGGGTACTAACCCAAGACCATGTCCGATCAATGGCTGAAAATGCCGTAATCTTTGCGCTGTCTAACCCAACACCAGAGATTATGCCGGATGAGGCCAAAGCCGCTGGAGCCGCAGTCGTGGCGACAGGCAGATCCGACTTCCCAAACCAAGTTAATAATGCTCTCGCATTCCCTGGTATATTCCGTGGTGCGCTCGATAATGGTGTCTCAAAGATTACAGACGCCCACAAACTTGCCGCTGCTGAGGCTATTGCTTCGTTGGTGGAGTCTCCAAGAGCAGATACCGTAATCCCTAGCGTATTTGAAGAACGACTTGTCAAAACGATAGCTAATGTAATCCGATAATTATGCGGTGTGTGGTGTGTGACTTTTTGCCATGTGATGCAGTGTTCGTAGTGCAAATTTAGCAGTTTCAGAAATAGTCGGAGGCACAGACAATCTCTCAGGAACCGCCACGCCTAGGATGTCTGGAGTTACCATTGCAAATGGTGCTCGCTCGGCTTCGTGCAAGACACCGAGTGGGTCTGATGAAAATCTGCTATGGCCAGGGGCAACTACTATATATCGAACCCCGTCAGTGTCATTATTATCGGATGTCATAGGTAATTCATAGGATGAAAACATTTCATCATTCCTCGGCACTACTAAATTTACCTGCCGTATTCCCATGTCATGGAGAGCAACTGCACTCGCTAGTTGATTGAATCTACGCGCGTTATGTATTAATTTAAAATACTCAGCAGGGTGCATACCGGTTTCTGCTACAAACCTACTAATCATATGTACTGTCGAATTAGTGATTTCATCTGTACTTTTGATGTCTGCTCTCGCCTTCGCAGCTCGTGCAAAACCCACCATCGCGCTCCACCGGGTAATTACATTGGGTGGTGACACAAATGTTAAGGTATCGGGTCTGAAAGGTAATTCCTGAATGGCTTTAGCGGCTAAAGGCCCGCTTCCCGAAAAAGGAACAACATTTTGCTGATCTACTGCCTCCCATAGTTCATACCCTTTTTTGCTAGCTTCGCTATATGTAATTCCCCTAACATGAGAGACCTCAGGTGATAACTTAGTAGTAACGTCATCCATACATGTTCGGTCACTACCGAGACCACCAAAAATATATGTGTCTACTTCAGGATTTAATAACTTCATCATAATAGTTTACCTTCTTATCTTTGTTTTATCACAATATTGCTTTTTTGGCAATACTATTCTTTTAAAAAACAAAAGATGGCCGTTGCGCCATCTTGCGTAGATTATTCTGTAGTCTCAGGCCAACTCTATATATTTGTTTCATAGTGGTTACCCTATTATTAAAATACTCTCACGATTGAGAGTTTGCAATAGCAAACAACATATCCTATAACACTCGGTTAATCTCTTCGAGTGTGGTTTCCCCATGAAGTACTTTCAGCAGTCCATCTTGTTTCATTGTTATCATTCCCTGCTGTTGCGCTGTCTTTTGGATATCAGCGACATTGATGTCCTTTAACTCTCCTCGAATATAGCGTTGCACCTCTTCAGTGACTTCAAGAAGCTCCATGATCATGATTCGTCCTTTATAGCCAAATGGAGAATCAGGTGTGGCAACAGCTTTATATAGTTGAATTGAATCAAGGGAAGGCTTTTCTATAGAATCTGGTAGATCATGAAGTTGATCTGTGATCCACTGCTTTGTAACATCGTCCGGCGTGTATGCTTGTTTCGTGCTTTCATCAAGGCGTCGGACAAGTCGTTGCGATATAACCATTCGGATAGCATTTGCAAAGATAGGGTTTTGACCAATCATATCAATCATACGTGCAAACGCAGCTGCCGCACTCGAAGCGTGAAATGTACTAAGCACTAAATGGCCTGTTATCGATGCCTGAATGGCCGTTTTGGCGGTATCAACATCACGTATTTCTCCTACCATTACCACGTCTGGATCGAGTCGGAGAATTGCGCGAAGTTTTTCAGCAAAACTGTCACCTCCAGTCGTATCTACTGGAATCTGACTGACTCCTTCGATCGTCATTTCGACAGGATCTTCAAGGGTTAAGATTTTACGTTCTGGTGAATTCAAAGCATTGAGCACACTATAGAGCGTAGTGCTTTTACCTGAGCCTGTCGGGCCCACAACCATCATCATGCCATGCGGATGATTAATTATCTCCTGGATAGCCTCAAGTCGCGCCCCATCAAGCCCCAGTTTGTCTATCTGTAGCAGTTCTTCATCAAAATTGAACAGACGAATGACCGCATCTTGGCCATAATTTGTTGGTATCGTTTCAATACGCATGTTTAACAGTTTGTCGGGCATTTCTTTCGGAACGTGCTGCATGTGGCCACTTTGTGCTGCCTTACTGGCAGTGGAGATATTGGCACGTGAAGCTATCGCAGCTTGGAGCACTCGATATTTGTCATGTGATATTGTTGCAATAGTATGCAGCGTCCCATCGACACGGAATCGTACTCGTACCTGTTTACGTTGGCTTTCTATATGAATATCGCTTGCTGATAGACTATCAGCTTGCTCGATCAAATAATTTAACAGATCGTCAGTACGGACATTTTCAAGCGTGTCCGAAACTTGTTTGAGTGTCGTACTATCACCGGCTTGAGCAATGGTGACATTATCATATACCACTGCCTTTGGGGGATCGTACTTTTCCATGTACTCACGAAATCCAGTCATGCTTATCATGACAAAATCTACTTGGGATGAATGCTGAGAAAAATCATCCTTAAGGCCAGTGAGTACAGACTGAGGCGTTGAAGAGGTAATGCCGAACACAGCTGATTGATCATCGGTGCCCTGTCTAAGAGGGACGAATTTGTGTTTATACATTTCTTCCACTGACACACTATCTTTTACAAGATCGGCAACTTGAGCGGTCCCTCGGGTATCAAAATAACCTAAGCCTAGAATCGCTGCACGCTGTTGGGTGCTCTGCTCTTCTTGATCTCTAAAGCGTTGATGCTGTTGGTTTTGATCCATGCTACTACTAGTGTAGCAAAAAGCATAAGGACTGTAACCTGTTACACTGTTCTCTATGTCCGGTATTATAGTCATTGCACACAATATTCGATCAGCTCACAACATCGGATCAATATTTCGTAGTGCTGACTGCTTTGGTGTTTCGGAACTGATACTGTGTGGCTACAGCCCGTACCCAGCCATAGACGATGATAGCCGGTTGCCACATATCGTAGATAAGCTCACTCAGCAAATCCATAAAACAGCTCTTGGTACAGAAAACACAGTGCCATACAGCTATAGCGAGGCCCCGCCGCTTGACGAGCTAAAAAAACGCGGATATTCTCTCGTAGCGCTTGAGCAATCAACTGCATCAACTCTACTTGCCACCTATAATCCGCCAGAAATGGTGGCTCTTATCATCGGAGAAGAACGATTCGGGATCACACAAGATATTCTTGATCGTTGTGATACTATTCTTGAAATTCCTCAGTACGGTACAAAAGAGTCACTTAATGTGAGCGTAGCCACAGGGATATGTCTGTACCATCTGAGTCAAACGTCGTATACTTAAACATAAATACGGTTATGGCAAATAGACACAACAGCAACCATCATATACATGCAGCCAGAGTCATTCTCTTGGGAGTACTACTTGTAGCTGTTAGTGTCGTGCGAATTGATGCTCATGCCATCCCGGGCCTGACTAAACCTGCAGTCCTCGCATATGCAACATCGATGAGCCGTGGTGATCTGCATGCCGCAGCCAATGCATCGCGAGCAGCGAATGGTCTTGGAGCATTTTCCTTAAATGGTCAACTGAACAACTCAGCACAGGCTAAAGCACAACATATGGCTGACAATAACTATTGGGCACATGTTGCGCCAGATGGCACGCAGCCATGGTACTTTTTTGAAGCAGCCGGTTATAGTTATCGAAAAGCTGGTGAAAATCTTGCATACGGTTTCTCGACAAGCTATGGAGCGAATGATGGATGGATGAACAGCCCAAGCCATCGCGCTAACATACTCGGTGACTATATAGATGTTGGCTATGGCATTGTGAACTCTCCAAACTTTCAAGGTGGTGAGAATACAATTGTGGTTGCTCATTACGGCACGCACTCCAGCTACGCGCCGCCTGCTCCTGCACCTACACCGACTCCAGCTCCGACTCCTGTCGCACCCACTTCAACACCAACTCCGACGGCTCCAGCATCCGATGATCCAACGCCAATTACAGAGACAACCCAGAACACCGAAGAGAAGACACCTATTTCTTCACCAACAGAAGCACAACAAGAAGCAACTGACGAACCCTCAAAACCTGATGCTCAAGAGGCTGGAGCACCAATCACCGTAGGTATTGCTAAAAATGTGTCTGTACTCGAAACTATACGTACCGGGACAATACCTGGTGTCGCAGCAGCAAGCCTTGTATTAACTATGATCACTGCTTTTGGTTACGCGCTATCACATAGAGCATTAGTCCGACATGCTTTTGCAACCGGTGAACACTTCGTTATATCCCACCCAACATTTGATGCACTCGCTTTATTTTTAGCACTGATGCTGATACTTACGACAACTGCAGCTCGACTGCAGTAAATTTACACAAACTTGATATAATCAGCACCGTATAATTCGCCGACTCTAGCTGCAAGAGCTTCTGAAGCATCGGCAGTAAACGGCATACGCATTGCTGAATCTTTTTGTTTGCCAAGTACGAGTATGACTTCACTCGACCCAGGAAAGTCATTAAATGAGCGCTTAAGCTCAAGTAGTTTTTCGTGATCTTCTGGGTTATGGACATGAACATATATCTTTTTGAGCTTTTCTTCAACAGGTGTATAGGTAATTTTTGGTTTACTGGCTAGAGCATCGCCTGTTTCATCTTTTGCCTTTTTTTGCTTAGGTGCAGCCATTTTCTTACCTGTTGTCGCGTAGTTATCGAGTTCATCATTTGTAACGATGGTTACTGTGTCAGCAATGATTTTTACATCCCCGGTCTGTTTACCGTCTTTGTCTGTCGTGTTTACTTTCCCTTTGATCTTCACGACGGCATCTTGCATGAAATTTTCAGTCAAGGTTTCAAGTACCTTCGGAAATACGATGACTTCGAGTTCACCTGATTTATCCTCTATTCGCGCAAATGCCATTTTACTGCCATTTTTGGTCAGTATACTTCGAACTGTCATTACTACACCACCGACAATCACCGATTTTGTATCATGCTCAATTTCAATACTACCAATAGGTACTGTTTGTTCTTCGAAATAAGCTTGATATTTATCAAGAGGATGTGAGCTTAGATATAAGCCAAGCAGCTCACGCTCCCATTGCAACATTTCCCGATCATGATATTTTTGTGGTGCAGGTGTTAACTGTATTTCTGGCACCGCGACGTTGTCGCCAAGACCACCAAATAAATCAGCTTGATTACTGGCCGCGTCTTTTTGGCTTTTGCTTGCATACGCAGTGATCATATCTAAATTAAAGAGCAGGTCGGAGCGTTCTCCAAAGGCATCAAAACCACCAGATTTAATGAGTGATTCCCATGCCCTTCTATTAAACTTGCTCGTGCTAACCCGACGTGCAAAATCTCCAACACTTTTAAACTGACCTCCTTCGTCTCGTGCTCGCAAAATTTCTTCTACAGCATTTGTTCCGACACCTTTTACCCCCGCCATACCAAATCGTATCTTTTGTTCCCCAGGCACAACGGCAAACTCAACAAAACTTTCATTGACATCAGGTGGCATAACTTTCATACCCATATGTTGACACTCTGATATCTCAATGGATAGTCGTTCTGTATCGTCAAGATCACTTGTCATAACAGCAGCCATGAATGCATCCGGATAATGTGCTTTTAAATACGCTGTCCAATACGCAATCATTCCGTAGCAGGCAGAGTGAGATTTATTGAACGCATAGTCGGCAAATCCTAAGATATCTTTCCATATTTTTTCTACGACAGGTCGTGGGACGCTATTTTCGACGGCTCCTTCTATGAACTGTTTGCCCATCTTACTCATAACTTCAGGAATTTTTTTACCAATACCCTTTCGCAATGTATCAGCTTCACCACCAGTAAATCCTGACATCTCCTTACTCATCTGCATCACTTGCTCTTGGTACACAATAACTCCATATGTAGATTCCAGCGCATTTCTAGTCAACTCATGTTCATATGTGACTTTTTCGAGACCATTTTTACGCCTCACAAATGAGTCGATGAGTCCAGCGCCTAAAGGACCAGGGCGATAGAGTGCACACATCGCAATAATATCATCGAACTCGGTCGGTTTTAACTCACGAAGATACCGTTTCATGCCTGCGGATTCGAGTTGGAAGACTCCCGTTGTATCTCCACGCTGGAATAGCTCAAATGTTTTTGGATCGTCGAGTGGAATATTGGTAAGATCGACTTCAACTTCATATACTTTCCGTATAATCCTAATTGCGTTATTAATAATAGTCAGGTTACTGAGACCTAAAAAGTCCATTTTGAGGAGCCCAAGGTCTTCCATCTGCCCAAATGAATACTGAGTAGCTACGACGCCCTTTTGAGCCATTTCTAAAGGGGCAAATTTTACGATATCATCTGGTGCAATCACGACACCTGCAGCATGAACACCGTGCGACCGAATTGTACCCTCAAGTCTAATTGCATAATCTATAACCCGTTTAGCGGTAGGATTAGTGTCATATTCTCGCTTAAGATCAG
Organism: Saccharimonadales bacterium (SeqCode); assembly: GCA_039916485.1. GTDB lineage: Bacteria > Patescibacteriota > Saccharimonadia > Saccharimonadales > Saccharimonadaceae > JAPUDQ01. The sequence goes on from JBDSLH010000026.1 coordinate 36,275, forward strand.
GATCTTTCTCAACACTCATTTTAAGGGGAGTGTGACGACCTTGGACGGGCGGTGGAATCAGTTTCGCGAGTCGATCAGACTCTGCGTAGGGTACTTGCAGCACTCGAGCCACATCTCGTATCGCAGCTCGTGCGACCATCTTTCCAAATGTCACAATGTTTGCGACTCTATTTTTGCCATATTTTTCGACACAGTATTGAATTACCTCATCACGGCGACTATCCTGAATATCGATGTCAACATCAGGCATGGAAATACGATCTGGATTGAGGAATCGTTCAAACAGCAAATCATATTTTAGAGGATCAAGCTCTGTAATACGCAGTGAGTACGCGATAATAGATCCAGCCGCACTTCCGCGTCCAGGTCCAAAAATAATCCCTCGATCTTTCCCCCACTTGATAAAATCCCAGATAATTAAGAAATACCCATTGAACCCCATTTTTTCTATAACACCGAGTTCATAATCGGCGCGTTCTGCTACATGTTTTGGTACATGTGACTTTGCTTCAGCCCTCGACAAGTTTTGAGCATCGATTTCTGCAATCGGTCCATATCGCCAAGCCAAACCACGCCACACAAGGGTATGCAAATAACTCTGCTCAGTTTCACCTTTAGGTACCGGAAATCGAGGAATTAAAATCTTACCAAACTCAAGCTCGACATGACAACGGTCGGCAATTTTCTTTGTATTACTGATTGCTTTTGCATGCGAATCAGCCCACCTGGTCATAATTTCTTGAGGATCGGTGACATGCAGGTGAAAGTCACTCAAGCTCATACGGCCCTCATCACTCAGAAATGCACCTGTACCGACACATAATAATATTTCATGAGCTTCGGTATCTGATGGCTCTACGTAATGAGCGTCACTTGTCACCACACACTCTATGCCAGTTTCTGCAGATAAAGAAAAAAGATGTGCATTTATTTTTTCTTGCACATCCCAAGTACTATCTTGTACTTCAAAATAATATCTATCTCCAAATATAGATTTATACCATTGAGCAATGTCTTTGGCTTTCTCGTGATCATCAGCACGAATCGCTTCACTGATCTCTGAACTCGCACAACCACTAAGTATGATGAGTCCTTCATTATATTTCTCGAGCAGCTCATGATCGATACGTGGTTTGTAGTACATACCCTCTAGATTGGCGAGCGTAGAAAGTTGCATGAGATTCTGATACCCGTCATTGTTCATAGCCAAAATAATAAGGTGGTAGCGCGCTTTGTCCTTTGCAGGATCACGATCGTTTCGAGATCGTGCAGCAACATACGCCTCCATACCGATAATAGGTTTAATCCCTTGTTCGGTACATGCTTTATAAAACTCGATAGCCCCTGACAGCGTACCGTGGTCGGTCATCGCCACAGCCTGCATACCCATGTCTTTTACACGAGAAACAAGCTCAGGAACTTTTGTGAGTCCATCCAGAAGACTATGATGAGTATGATTATGAAGATGAACAAAATCAGACACATCCAGTTGATGCGATGAGGTAGTACTGGCTGTCATGTACCTCTATTATAGCATCGGATGTGCCTTCAAATTATGCCTATTTAGGCTATTTTTTAAATTTCTTGATCTGGTCTAACAAAAATTTTCCAACCAGTGCTGGTGATGAAACCTTCGTTGCATTCAAGGCGAACTGATTGATATTTTCTACAGCACTTTGGGCTGTGTTGGTCACAGAACGAATTTGCTTTGTTACTTTGATCAATAGGACGGTCAGTACAATTCCTAAAATCAAGAACAGTCCCAAAAATACTGAGAGGATTATGACGAGAATCTCTGCTGCATTAGTCATGATATATTTCCTTTCTTTGTAACATGATAGCGGGCATCACCAGATTAGTCTAGCGATGCCCGATTATCTATGCAGGTCTGATTATACTCGGCGACCACCGCGGAACATGCCCACGATGAAGAGCAGAACGACTGCACCAACTAGAGCGACGATGAAGCTCCAGATGCTAAACCCAGTTGTTCCACCGAGGCCAAATAGGGGTAGGAGCAAGTTACCGATGATAGCACCGATAATACCAACAACTACGTTAGCCAGAACACCCATTGAGGCATCTGTCTTCATAATCATTGATGCTACCCAACCAGCGAGTCCACCTAAGATGATTGCTGGTAATATGCCGCCTAAGTTAATGTCCATTTCTTTACTCCTTCTTACTCTTGTAATGTCTGTAGTATAGGAAAGAAAGTTTATAAAAAATGTAAGCTGGCAAACACTTTTGCTATTTTATGCGATTACGGAGGTAGGACATGAGCTCATCACCTATAGTTTCATGCTCAAGAGCAATATCAATGACAGCTTTTATGTATTTGAGAGGGTCTCCAGCGTCGTGCCAGACACCGTCAATAATTTGGCCGTAAACGTCATGCGATGCAAGCAATTCGTTGAGCTGGACCGACAGAGTTATCTCACCGCTCTTGTCAATAATTTCTTTATGAAGAATAGGCCAGATTTCTGGTGCAAGCAAAAAACCACTGACAGTAGCAAGGTCACTTGGTGCATTAGCTTCTCCTGGTTTCTCAACTAGCTCAGTAAGCTTGAATAATCCATTCCCCATATCATCGCTGGTTGCAACCATACCATATTTATCTGCGTCACTACGGTCGACTTTATTAAGGGATATGACCGATGCACCTGTCTTTTTATAAGCTTCAAGTAATTGAACAGCACGGGGGACTTCGCTTCGGAAGAAGTCATCAGGAAAAAATACAAAAAATGGCTCATCATCATTTATGAGATGTTGAGCATTGAGAACTGGTCTTGCATTACCTTTAGGAGAGCCTTTTTGCCTGATATACACAAAATTAGCCATTTCAGCTATGGATTTTATTCGATCTGCTACTTTGTCTTTACCACGCTCGCGTAACTCAGCCTCTAGTTCATCAGATCGGTCAAAGTGGTCTTCAATAGGACGTTTTGTAGCTCCGGTTACCATAATGATATCCGTTACACCTGCTGCTACTGCTTCTTCCACAATCAGCTGAATTACAGGTTTATCAATTATTGGCAGCATTTCTTTTGGCATAGCTTTTGTTTGCGGAAGAAAGCGCGTACCAAGCCCTGCTGCACAGATTATAGCCTTAGTTGGTAATTTCATATGCCTCCTATAGTGATAGTTTTTCACGGATTAATTGCTGAACCATGGCGGGGTTGGCTTTACCTGCAGATTGTTTCATTACTTGCCCAACTAAGAACCCGACGGCACGCTCATTACCACCCTTGATGTCGTCAATTGACTTCTGGTTTTCGGGTAATGCGAGAATAGTATTAACGATTGTGGTTATTTCCCCTTGGTCACTAACTTGAAGTAGATTTTTTGTTTCGGCGATAGCACGCGGATCGCTGCCGGTTTGAAGCATGTCATAAAAAATTTCTTTAGCAGCAGTTGAGCTTAATTCGTGTTCTTCAACCATACCTGATAAATCCGCAAATTGCGTATCTGAGACGTTGATGCGTAGTGCGTCATTGGTGCCCCCCACTTGGACATCGCTCTTTGCTGTCATAGCAAACCATAACGCTACTCGGCGAGCAGTCGACTCTCCGTACTGATCTAGTAACCGTTCAATGAGCTTGGCTGTATCTTTGTTCGCAAGCAGTGCCAAGATGACCGTTGAATCAAGCTGTAAGCCCTTCCAGGATGTACGATAATGCCCAGGCATCTTCGGGAATTTGGTGTGCACTGCCCTCACATCTGTGCTTGTTACGCGTACCGGAGGCAAATCAGCATCAGGGAAATACCTATAATCATGCGCGTTTTCTTTACTACGCTGTGAAACGGTTTTTTGCTTTGCTTCATCCCAACCGCGTGTCTCTTGAACTATGGCCTCACCCTTTTTGAGTTGTTCAATCTGGCGCTTTATCTCATATTCAGCGGCTTTCTCTACAGATTTGAATGAGTTTAAATTCTTAGTCTCTGTACGAGTGCCCAGCTCATCGGTTTTACTAACAGACACATTTATATCAAATCTCATATTACCATGGTACAGATCACCATCTGTCACATCCGCATACGTCATGAGTAAATAGAGTTCCTGTGCAAATGCCTTTGCTTCAGCAGGTGAATGCATGTCCGGCTCAGAAACGATCTCAATGAGTGGTGTCCCTGCTCTATTCAGGTCTACCAAGCTATAGTCTTTCCCAGCTGGATGTGTCAGTTTACCTGCATCTGCTTCAAGATGCGCGTGATGTATCCGGACGGTAAACTCAGTTCCATCTGGCAATGCACACGTCACGGTTCCAGCACCAATAATGGGCTCCGCTAACTGCGTTATCTGGTAACCGAGTGGCAAATCAGGATAAAAATAATGTTTTCGTTCAAAACGACTCAGCGGTGCTATTTCACTATTTAGCGCTAAGCCTGCTCGAATAGAGAGCTGGACTGCTTCTTTATTTAACACCGGCAACGTACCTGGCAAACCGAAACAAAGTGGGCTGACAGTTGTATTCGGTGCTTTATCTCGCGCATCATTGTCAGCACCGCTAAACAATTTTGATTTGGTTTTTAGCTGGACATGACACTCAATACCTATTGTTGTTTTGTAGTCACTATACTCACTCATAATGCACCTAAGTCTTTCAACGCACGCTCAAAACTTGCCATAGCTTTCTTTGCCCATTGGTCATGAATGCGAGCATTTGAATCATGAGCGATACGATTTCGAAGCTTGTGCGCTGTCCACACGGCTTCTCGCTGTGAAAATACACGGCTTGCACTCGTCATTCGTTCAGCCATAGTTGTTCCAGCAAAACCAGACTCTTTTAAGGCTTTATCAAGTAGTTTATCAGCTTGAATAATAGCAAATTGCTGGGTTTTATTGTCTGATGTAATAGATTGCTTAATTGAAGCCCAATCTTGCTGATATTTTATAAGGTTTAGTTTACTATGACGCTTGTTGCTCATCATCATAAACATCAGCAGCGCCAAACCTACGACTATAACCAGCGCAAATAATAAAATTATCGTTGAATTCATTGCGTGTTTCCCCACAGCTCAGCGGCTCGTAAAACTTTATAATCATCCCCCATCGGCGCCATGATCTGCATCCCAATCGGCAATCCTGCTTGCGTTACTCCTGCCGGAACACTTACAGCGGGCAAGCCAGCAAGCGACGCAGGTACGGTCATGATGTCAGCGAGATACATCTGAAGTGGATCATTGGTGTTTTCACCCAGCTTAAAAGCAGGGGTTGGAGCAGTCGGCGAAACTAGAACATCACATTTTTCGAACGCTTTTTTAAATTCATTAATGAGCAGTGTTCGTACGGTCTGCGCTTTTTTATAATACGCATCATAGTAGCCGCTTGATAGTACGTAGTTACCTATCAAAATTCGCCGTTTGTTCTCGTCCATAAAGCCTGCGGTTCGAGTATTGGCGTATACACTAGCTATAGTGGGACCTGGTTTTGACTCCCCATACTTGATACCGTCATAGCGCGCTAAGTTTGATGTTAGTTCAGCCGGTACAACTACGTAGTACACCGCAAGAGCATGTGCAAGGCTCGGAAGATCGATGAAAGCGATTGTATTGCCAGCTGTTTTCGCTTCTTTGATGCGATCTTCGACAGCGGATACAACTTCAGGATCAACGCCTTCGCCCATTGATTCGTTAATGACGCCGATGGTTAATGGCTTTTCAACTTGTGTGCTGAGGCTACCGATATCAACAGTAGTAGAATCATATTGATCAACTCCCTTGATGCACTCCAGAACTAGCTGAAGGTCTTCAACGCACGTTGTAAGCGGTCCTACGACATCGGTACTGCTTGCCATAGCAACAACTCCATACCGACTAACCGAACCATAGGTTGGCTTAAGCCCGTAAATACCGTTATAGCTGGCTGGTTGCCGGATTGAACCACCCGTGTCTGACCCAAGTGCAAACGGGACAATCCCAGACGCCACAGCAACTGCTGACCCACCAGAGCTACCACCCGCGACACGCTCAGCATCAGCTACGTTTTTAGTCGGTCCAAAAAATGAGTTCTCCGTGCTTCCACCGTGGGCAAAAGCATCGAGATTTGTTTTGCCAATACAAATAGCGCCTTGTGCTTCAAGCCGTTCGATAACTGTCGCTTGATACGGAGCGATAAAATTTTCAAGCATATGTGCACTCGCTGTTGTCCGACTATCGAATGTTAGGATGTTGTCTTTTGCTAGAAATGGTACGCCCACCAAGCTTCCAGCCTCTTGTCTATCTTTCCGAAGCACATCGAGCTCATCTGCACGTTGCAGCGCTCTTGTTTCGATAACACTTAAGACAGCATTGAGCGGATCTGCTTTTGCACGGACAATTGCAGCCTGTACAACCGACCGAACTGTCGCTCCACCTGCTAGCTCATTCTTAATGTCTGCTATTCTCATAAAACTTTTTTCACCTTTATTTGTCCGTTTTCGACTTCTGGCGCATTTTTTAGCAGCGCCTCTTGATCTACGCCGTAGTCATGCACTGTATCTTCGCGCATAACATTTTCTAACCCTCCTACCTGGTAGGTTGGCTCTAAACCTGTGGTGTCAACCTGATCTAGTTGTTCAACATATCCCAAGATATCACCAAGCTGGCGGCGCAACGACTCGGCTTCGTCATCTGAAATCGTCAGAGCGGATAGCTGAGCAAGACGTTTGACATCATCAATAGATATAGAACTCATTACATACCAGTATATCGCAAGATATAACTATAGCCACAGCATACCCGGCAATTACATTGATTCTTTTATCTCATCGATAAGATCTCTTAGCTCTGCTGCCTTTTCAAACTCGAGGTTTGCAGCTGCAAATTCCATCTGAATAGTGAGCTCTTTCGCGAGCGATGGGTACTCATCTTTCGGAATCTTTTTGAGGTTGATCTTGTCTTTTTTATCATCATCTTTCTTTGGTATGATTGATCGTAACCCTTCGTCAATTGCTTTTGCAACACTCTGCGGCGTAATCCCGTGCTCAGTGTTGTAATGTTCCTGGATAGTGCGACGACGATTGGTCTCATCAATTGCGGTTTTCATTGATTTAGTCATGTTATCCGCATACATCAAAACTCTGCCGTCCTCGTGACGCGCAGCACGTCCGATCGTCTGGATAAGTGCGGATGCTGAACGTAAAAAACCTTCTTTGTCGGCATCCATAATAGCTACGAGACTCACCTCAGGAAGATCAAGCCCTTCTCGCAATAAGTTAATGCCCACGAGTACGTCGTACACCCCAAGGCGTAGATCACGCAAAATATCTCCTCGCTCAAGCGTGTCAACATCGCTGTGTATATAGGAAGTCTTAATATTTGCTTCTTGTAAATAGGTAGTCAGGTCCTCTGCCATACGCTTGGTCAATGTGGTCACGAGTACTCGTTGTCGAAGTTCTATTCGTTTTCTGATTTCATCGAGCAGATTATCAATCTGATGTTCGGTTGGCCTGATTTCAATCTCTGGATCCGTCAGACCTGTCGGTCGGATGACCTGCTGGGCTGGTTCGGGCGTTCGTTCTAGCTCATATGGCCCAGGAGTCGCCGACACATACACTACATTGTTCATTTGCTTTTCAAATTCCGTAAATGTCAGTGGTCTATTGTCTAGTGCACTCGGCAGACGGAACCCGTGCTCTACTAATACTTCTTTACGAGCGCGGTCACCATTGTACATTCCACGCACTTGTGGAACAGACATATGACTCTCATCGATCAGTAACATATAGTCATCTGGAAAATAATCCATAAGAGTGGCTGGTTGCTCCCCTGGCTCTCTGTTAGTAAGGTAACGACTATAATTTTCAATGCCTTTTACAAAACCGGTTTCTTCGAGCATTTCTAGGTCATATTTTGTCCGTTGCTGCAATCGTTGAGCTTCGAGCAACTTGTCGTGTGCTTCAAACCACCTCAAACGTTCATCTAGCTCAGATTTGATATGCACAATAGCTTTTTCTAACTTATTTTTTGGGGTAACATAATGGCTTCCAGGGAAGATTTTAATCTCTTGTGGCTCCTCAAGAACCTCTCCAGTCAGATGGTTAATTTTCGTAAGTTTTTCGACTTCATCACCAAAAAATTCTATTCGGTAAGCATCCTCGCCGCCACTAGGTATTACGTCTATAACATCACCCCGCACTCGGAATGTACTTCTGTGAAAGTCTATATCGTTTCGTTGATACTGAATATCTGTCAAATGCCGCAATAGTTTGTCGCGTTTTCGTTGCTCGCCGGTTTTAATCGTCAGAGCCATATCCCCATAGTCTTCTACAGATCCTATACCATATATGCAACTTACGCTGGCAACGATAATAACGTCTCGACGGCTGAGAAGTGCCGCTGTAGCTGCATGACGAAGGCGGTCAATCTCTTCATTGATACGACTATCTTTCTCGATGAAAACATCAGAGCTCGCAATATAGGCCTCAGGCTGATAATAATCAAAATAACTTACAAAATAATGAACTTCGTTATCTGGGAAAAATGATTTAAACTCCGAGAATAGTTGAGCGGCAAGTGTTTTATTATGAGCCAGCACAAGTGTCGGTACATTGCGATCAGCAATAAGGTTCGCCATAGTAAACGTTTTTCCTGACCCTGTCACACCAAGTAGCGTTTGTTGTCGCTCGCCTTTCTCCATGCCAGCAAGAAGCGCTTTTATTGCCATCGGTTGATCACCGGTTGGCTGATACTCACTTTTTAGATTAAATCTCATATATAGATAAGTATACGCTACAGATAGATCACTTCTCAATCGAGCAAACACAAGCTATAATTAAGCATATACATGACACACACACCAAAACATGAAAAAAGAGTATGGTTACCAGATGCACACCTCGTCAAAGCCATAGCACAGTCGACAGCGAGTCTTCGTACAAGTAATGAAGAGTTTGAACAAGCGTTTAAAATTTTAAAACGACATCCAGCACGCGTGACTATTTTTGGGTCTGCTCGGGTGCTTCCTGATTGTTCGTATTATAAACAAGCCGAAGAAATAGCTGCCGCACTCGTACATGAAGGTTACTCGATTGTCAGTGGTGGGGGCGGTGGTATTATGGAGGCTGCTAATAAAGGTGCCAAAGACGCAGGGGGTCATGCAATCGGTTTTAACATTGTGCTCCCACATGAACAGCGCCTAAATCCATATACAACAGAAAATTTGGCATTCAATTATTTCTTTACTCGCAAAGTTATGATGACATTTTATTCTCATGGATTTATATATTTCCCAGGAGGATTTGGTACATTGGATGAGCTTTTTGAAGTTATTACTCTGATTCAAACTAAAAAAACTCCTCCTGTACCAATCATCCTGGTGGGCGGAGAGTATTGGAAAGACTTAGACAAATTCCTAAAAAAACATTTACTCGATACTGGTCTGATTTCGCCTGGAGACGAACAACTATATACGATCACCGATGATATCGGCGAAATCTGTAAAATAATCAATCAAGACTTTAATACTTAATCCAGATTAAGTCGATGCAGAACTAGCCGCGATACACGCGGCTCTTTCAAGTAGCGGCTAAACAGCTCTTGCTCCAGTGCACGACGAGCATATGCAAGTGATCTGTTTTCATAGCTTTTTTCATAGCTTGCATCGATGGCCAGGTCAATGATACTGGCACTTACAGGCTCACTATCAATCGTTACGAGGTGGCCGTAACCGTCCCAAAACGAGACAATGTCGTTATAGTAACGAAGCCTGTCATTCGCGTGGCTAGAATGCCACTGATCTATACTAAGATGTGGTGGCAATACATCCTGTACAGGTGATGTAGCAATCGCATGGTGCATGCTTCTCCAATGGACCGGGTACTGCGAAACTCGTACATGAGCTTCATATTCATTATTGAGAGCTCCGGCATATTGATGACCGAATGCTGGTAACAATGAAATGGTTTTAGCATATGAAGTCATATACATCACTTCATGTACGTAGTGCTCAAGAAGTACAAGTGTTCGTAAGGTATATCCATACACAACCTGCTGGGAAGTCGGCGCAATTGCGACACAACCAGCTTCTTTTGCATGGAGCACCATATGCTGTAGGTGTACGGTATGCTGTAGCGGTTCAATAAGCGCAAGCTTATCAAGCCACACAATTTCAAGAGGTCTCATTTCAAAATCTTTACTATGCAGTTTGGCGAGGCGAGAAACATACGCTTGTTGCCACGTCGCTGCCTCCAGATACCTTGCCAACACAATGATATGACTAGGCGACTCATGTTTGAGCATACTTTCGACAGAGCGATAATGTAATGCTTTCATCACTTGTTTTGGAACAATATCCCGCAGGATTATTTTAAGTGCAGTCGGTTTAGGCACAAAACATTGCACAGAACTATATTCGCGAGATACGGCATTAATTATTCGTGGCGTCGCTTCGCTGACGGCATTTTCATGCTTGATATCAAGTGCTCGTGCTATGCGCACATTATCATCTACTACACGACCGCGTAAGGCTACGTATAGTTCATAGCTTGTGGTATCTGTATGATCCAACTTTAAGGCTCGCTTTACTGATGCGGTTTTGTGTGCCAGCTCACCAAGCAACTCTACGTCATGTGATTGAACATTTAGTACGCCGTGAAGCGTTTCGAGCATATGATCTATGTCTAAATTATCATGTCCGAGTATCGTTGCGAGTTTGCTCATAATTTGATCCTAGCGAACAGCTTTGTTTGCAGAGCCAAAGGCGTCAATCTTCTCTTCGACGACTTCTTGCACTGCCTGGTAGACTGTTGGCATAAGTTTTACCACTGCATATTCTTTAGGATTATCTGCAAGTACTTGTTCCAAGGTCTTTCGAAATACGTAGCGCATATCACTATTAATGTTGATCTTACTAACGCCAATTTTTGCAGCTTGGTTGAAAAAGTGTAAAGGAGTACCACTTCCGCCATGCAGGCTGATCTGACAATCTATAGCACCTCGAATCTTGCTGAGTAAATCAACATCGATTTCTTTTGGTACAGGATATTTCCCATGGAGGTTACCAACAGCGGCGGCAAATGTGTCAATGCCTGTCGCGTCGACAAAAGCTTTAGCACCTTCAGGCGTGCTGAATGTTTTACGGATTGCATCATAATCGATGGTTTCTTCATGAACGTTACTGCTACCACCGAAATAGTGCGGCTCACTCTCTACAAGTGCCCCTGTAAATTTTGCATACTCAACTACTTCTTTGGTCTTAGAAACAATCTCTTCATCGCTGGCTTCATGATCAGCCTGTGAAATATCGATATGGATAAATTCAAATCCTTCATCTATCGCTCGCTTACAGTCTTCAACACTTGGACTATGATCGAGGTTGAGATACATTTCGATGCCATATTCTTGTTTGTAGTTATCGACAAGATCTCGAATATTTTCTAAGCCTAGTGCCTTCACTTCTCCATCACTAACTTCCACTAAGACTGGGGCATTCTTGGCTTGAGCTGCTCGTGCTACTGCAATAAGCGTTTCTTGATTATCAATATTAAATGCACCTACAGCAAACCCTTGTTGTCGGCTGCGCTGCATGAGGTGACGTGCCTGAATGCAGTTTTCTCGAATCTGACGGATAGTAAGTCCCATATTATCGCTCCAATTTCTTTGCACGATAGCTTGCTGGGGCTTTTTCTAACCAGTCTTTGAGTTCTCGTGTTGTTAATAAACCTTCCTGCGCGCCTGGATACAACACAACACTGGCTGGTGTTATCGGTGCAAGCTGGAGAGCACCCTCAAGCGTATAGCCTTTGATAAGCGCGCCAATAAATGTACTTGCATACGCGTCACCGCAACCTGTTCGTTCAACCGGAGGAGCGACGTCAGGGTAGATCGGCATAAAGTACCTAGTATCACCATTACTTGCATAGCTGCCTGCTGGGCCATCGGTAATTAATACAATCTCAGGGCCTAGATCATGCATCTTATCAATAAGTTCACTGACATTATCATAGTCGCCGCCTGTAACTTGCACTGCTTCTTCACGATTAAGCACAACTACAGTTGAGCGCTTATATACATGCTCTAATCGCTTTGCACCAAATTTGATTTGGAATGTTCCTGGTTGGAAAGCCAACTTTACATCGGGATATCGCTCAAGCCATTCCATAATGTCGTCATGCATATCGACAGCATTTTCAGCTATAGAACTAAAATATATCCACTTTGGGATCTCTGCTTTATGGAGATGTGGCCAGTGATAGTCATAGTGTTCATGATTAATGAGGATTGTGCGGTCTTCTTTGTACCAGAGGACATAGTGGTAATTAGTTTTCTTACCTCGTTGCAGTTTCACTAGTGATGTATCGACATGTTTTTTATTCAATGTCCGGACAACGCCCCTGCCTCGTTCGTCGTCACCAAGATTAGTGCACAATGAGCTGTTGAGGCCAAGCTTAGAAAAATTTACTGCGGCATTTGCCGCATTACCGACTCCATAGATAACTGTAGACTTTTCAAATGGTACTTTCATGCCATATGGGATACTTAACCACTTATCACCTTTGCCCTTATCCTCAACTTTTCCTTGATCTTCAATTAATCGTATAAAATCATCAACGACGGTGTCTCCGACAGATATTACGTCTATTTGTTTTTTCTCTTCAGCCATACTTACACTCCTTGGTGATATTTCGGGTTATGTTCAATAAAATCTTTAACGTTTTCTGCGATGTGTTCACCGGTGAGGCCAAAATGATCAAGCAACTGTGCTGGTGTCCCTGACTCACCAAATCGATCTTGCATACCTACACGACGTATTGGGACAGGGAGCTTATCAGTTGATAGCTCACAAATCGCCGATCCGAAGCCACCTGCAATCTGGGCCTCTTCGACGGTCATGGCACGGCCATTTTTCTTGAGGCTTGCGAGTATCGTATCCTCGTCAAGCGGCTTTATTGTTGGAACATGGACAACCTCGGCATGAATACCTTGCTTCTCGAGAATGTTTGCCGCAACCAAGCATTGATAGGTCATTGCTCCTGTTCCAAGCAAACTTATGTCATGACCTTCACGGAGAACGTACGCTTTACCGATTTCAAACGGTGTTTTTTCAGTAGAGAACACAGGTGATGCTTCGCGTGCCAATCTGAGATATGACGGCAACTCAAGCCCCACAATAGCTCGCGTAGCTTTCTCCGCTTCGATGCTATCTCCAGGTGCAATCACCGTCATATGTGGCATAACTCGCATAAGTGCAATGTCTTCTAACATCTGGTGAGTCGCTCCATCCGGTCCGACAGACACCCCTGCGTGCGAACCGACAACACAGGTAAACCGTTCGTTCAGCGCGAGCGTCGTGCGGATCTGTTCCCAGTTACGACCAGGGCTAAAAGCCGCATAGCTACTTGCAAATGGTTTTTTACCCATTGCCGCCATACCAGCCGCAACGGTCACCAAATTTTGCTCAGCTACACCAATCTCAACAAACCGTTTCGGAAATTCTTCTTTAAACAAATGCATCTGTGTTGATTCGGTGAGATCTGCACATAGTGCTACAACCCGTTCATCGTCTTTCCCAGCTTGTAACAAGCCACGACCGAATCCTTTTCGAATCGGTTCGGACTCAATATCCTCATGACCAATACGATCGCTCAGATGGAGGTTACTCATGCTCGTGCACTCCTTGGTTTGATCGCATTCTTAAGCGCTACAATACATTTGACAGTACATACTGCTATGAGTGTCGTACTGACAAGTGCAGCGAGTGTTAACTCTGTAGCTTGTGTGGAAAATGCAAAATTTGTATTCGCAGCTACGCTGGCTAAAACATCAAAGAAAACCACGGCCATAAAATAAGAGAAGAGCAAATAGCCAAGCGCAACGCCTGATGCAAGCCAATATAGAGCTACTGCGACAAAAACCATACGATTATTCATGCTCACTCCGAATCTTGCCCCCAAGAGTACGTAATTTTTTCAATGCATCCTTTGCTTGGTCACTATTAGGCGGCGCGCCATGCCAGTGGTAATCGTATTCCATAAAATCAACGCCTTTTCCAGGAACTGTATGTGCAATGATAACACTTGGTTTGTTCGTAATCGCGCGCGCCATACTACAAGCATCAATAATACTCTCGACGTTGTTCCCATCAATTTCTTGGACGTGCCACCCAAAGCTTTCCCATTTGCCGCGCAGATCCTCTAAGGGCATGACATCTTCAGTGCTACCATCTATCTGTATATTGTTACGATCGATAATCCCGATAAGGTTATTTAGCTTATTTTTACCTGCAAACATAGCCGCTTCCCATATGTTACCTTCATTGAGTTCGCCGTCGCCCATCATGACATACACCCAACGCTTTGGGTTGAGATCAATGTTTTGTAGGACGTATGCCATGCCAGCACCTTGACTCAAACCAGATCCTAACGGACCGCTGGTGGTCTCCATACCTGGTAAGCGTGTACGTTCTGGATGTCCTTGTAGACGCGTGCCAAACTGACGAAGCGTAGACAGCTCTTTGAGATCATAATATCCAGCCCTCGCCATGGTCGCATAACGTACCGGTACAGTGTGTCCATTGCTCAAAAGCAGGATGTCGCGGTCTTCCCAGTCAGGATTTTTTGGATCATTTTTTAATACATTGAAATATAACGCCGTAAAAATATCTGCCATGCCAAGTGGACCCGCACTATGGCCAGAGCCAGCATGCTCAAGCATACTAATAATATCCTGGCGAATTGTATTTGCCATTTGTTGCATTTGAATTATGGTGAGGCGCCCACTCATTACTACTTATTCTACCACAAGCGATATAGAGGTAACGAGTATTGACATTTAGTATAATACATGATAATATAGATATAATGAATGTTATTCAAAATGGTGAGGAACAATTTGAGGAAGAAGGTGGGTGCTCAACAGAGAGTAAGCGCGTAACACCTCTGTCTAAAAGTCGACAAATAGGTTGTCTTGCTATCATATGTCAAGTACACCCAGCCGAGGACGAAGAAAAGCTGGACATTGATCCAATGCGTACGCTACAAGAACAACTTGATAGCTTCTGCTTAACATGTCCAGAAAACCTTAACCATCAACCCCGCGAATCAATACCGTTTAGTTAAGTTAAGTTAGATTACTTTGCTAGTTCAATCAACTGTTTATACATCTCTGCAGGCCGATCACTTCGCTGTATAAGTCCGCCAACAGTACACACATCAATCCCAGCTGATACAATCTGCTTGATATTCGTGTCATTGACACCACCATCCCAACCGATTTCAATATCTGGTCGTATCGCTCTGATCTGGTCAACCTTATGTAAAACATCGAGATTTACCGTGCCACCAAATGATCCGAGCGTTCCAGAAAACAACAGCACATGATCAGCAACTTCAATACATCCATGTGCTTCAGCCACTGACGTGTCTGCAAGTAACACCACCCCGGCTTTGATACCAAACCGTTTGATGTGACGGAGATAAGACTCTATGTCTCCGTCAGATTCTGCGTGGAGTAAAACCATGTTTGGTTTGAGGCTAATCAGTGTTTCAAGATGTTCAGATGGCTTTTGATACATGAGATGGACATCGGCTATTACATTCTCAGGCCACCATATCTGTATGGGATTAATGTTTTTGTTAGGAGCAAATACACCGTCCATCAAATCAATATGTATGCGTTGAGCAAAATGTACACGCTCTATTTGTTCACGGTACAGATGAGGATCAGTACTGGGCGATGTGATGCTCGGAGAAACCACTGCCATAACTTAGCGTTTGTCGACTCTATGCCCTAGTATGAGACCGAGTACCAGCCGCAGTGCTAAGACAAATAAAGAAACGAGAAACACCCACTGGACGCTAACCAACACCATGTTTGGAACAGCTGCAAAAAACGGCACAACAATCATACTTGCGAGTACAGCTATGAACAGCAAGAATAGCCATTTGTCTGCTGTTTGATCTGCCATTGGTAATGATCTCGCTATGGTTACATATCCAGCATCAAGTAGTAGTAAGGATCCCATAAAATAAATATATTGAGCTGCCAATGATTGAACTGCTCCAGAAGAGTCAACGCCTATGATTGTCAATATATTTGCAATAAATAGTACAAATCCAATCAACAAAATACGCACTGCTGTACCCCAATATGACAGAGAGGTGATTAAATCGTGTAACAGTAAGTGTGGTGGTCGTGTTTTTGTTGGCATATAAATCCTCTGCTTAAAATTAAATTAGCTCATCTATCTGTCTGTTTCGTCGTTTGTACCGCTCTGCACCGGCAAATGGTGTAGAAAGCCAGGTATCTATAATTTTTTTCCATTCCTGAGGGGTATCTTGCAGCACACGCGACGGGAGACACAGCACATTGCTATCATTGTCATTACGCGTCATCTTTGCCTCATGCTCGTCCCATATCACACTTGCACGAATGCCGCGGAACCTGTTTGCCGCCATGGCCATACCTTGCCCGCCACTACATAACAGTATTGCTCGAGCATCGGGATCTTCATCACCAATGATCTGCAGTGCTGCTGCCTGCGCAAACTCCGGGAAATCATCTTGTGGATTAAGTGCACTGTCTCCAACATCTTCGACATGTATTCCCTGCTTAGAAAGATAGGCAAAGACTTCTTCTTTGAGATGATAGCCGCCGTGATCAGAACCGAGGAATATCTTCATAGTACAACCTATATAGTCTTAGCAACATCTGCTGTCAGTTCGACAAGCCTATTAGAATAGCCCCATTCGTTGTCATACCAGGCTACAACTTTGAGTAGATTTCCAGCAACGACAGCTGTGAGAGGTAGATCTACAATACAACTATGCGAATTGCCCTTAAAATCACTCGACACGAGCTCTTCTTCGGTAACACCTAAAATTCCCTGGTAAAACGGCTCTTTCGCGGCTGCGCGAAATACATCGTTGACCTCTTGTACGGTAACATCTTTTTTAAGAAGGATAACAAAATCACTCATGCTAACTACAGGTGTCGGTACGCGCACACTAAGCCCGCCAAACTTACCATTGATAGCTGGTAGTGCTATACCAGCAGCTATACTCGCGCCAGTTGTAGTTGGTACTATGTTTTCAGCAGCTGCTCGGGCTTCGCGCAAATCTTTAGCTGGAGCATCTTGTAATCTCTGACTCGCCGTGTAGCTGTGAACAGTTGTCATCATTGCTTTTTCTATACCAAAATGGCTTTCAAGTACACCCATCACAGGGGTGATACAGTTTGTGGTACAGCTCGCGTTACTTACGACGTCGGTAGCACCCTTGATCTTGTCGTCATTAACACCAAGAACGATAGTATCTGCGCCTTCTCCCTTGGCTGGTGCTGAGATAATAACTTTTTTGGCACCTGCGGGATCTATGTGTGCGCGAGCTTTTGCTGGATCAACAAAGAAGCCTGTTGACTCAATGACGACGTCCACGCCCATTTCTTCCCAGGGTAAATTAGCCGGTTCTTTTTCGGCGAGTACTGTAATATGCTTACCGTCAACGATGATACCTGTGTCATCATGGCCTACCTCATGCTCGTATTCACCATAGCTGCTGTCGTGTTTTAAAAGATGCGCCAATGTTTTGGTGTCAGTCAAATCATTAATTGCGACAATTTCTAAATCTTTACGTTCAAATGCAACCTTAAAGGCATTGCGTCCTATCCGACCGAACCCGTTAATTGCTAGCTTAGCCATGTGCCCATCCTTTTACCATTAGCTTTACATATGAGTATATGTGAATATCCCACGTCTGACAAACAGCGTATACTAGATATATGAAAAAACGACAGCTCCTTGAACTTGCTGACCCGTTTTATAACCTCACAAATATGGCTGAGCTTAGTCTTGCTATCGATTTTGCTACAGAGAAACATAAAGGTCAAAAGCGAAAAAGCGGAGAGCCATATATTTCACATCCTATAGCTGTAGCAGCGGTACTCATCGATTGGGGAATGGATATCGATACCGTCATCGCCGGGGTGCTGCATGATACGCTCGAAGATACTAAGACTACTTTTGATGAAATAGAGACAGATTTTGGTCATGATGTAGCATTCTTGGTCGAGGGAGTAAGTAAAGTAAGTAAAGCACGATCCGGAATGCGTGATCTCAACAGCTACCTACCAGAAACCCGTGATAATTTGACAAAGTTACTGATTGCAGTCGGACAAGATGTACGAGTTATCATCATTAAGCTTGCAGATCGTCTCCATAATATGCAGACCCTCAAATATCACACGGAGGAAAAACAACTCAAAATCGCTCGTGAAACGCTCGAAGTGTTTGCGCCTATTGCCGATCGGCTCAATATGGGCCGGGTGCGTGTCCAGCTTGAGGAACTGGCGTTTAGCTATTTACAACCAA